>JAHQWZ010000209.1 GCA_029856425.1 Candidatus Thorarchaeota archaeon | reverse complement strand
CTGCCTCGCAATCTCAAGAACATCCTCCAATCCACTAGTTGTTAGGAGGAGAACATCTGCTCCCTTTCGCTGGAGCATAGCATTTGTTGCGACAGTTGTTCCGTGCACAAGAAGATTCACGTCATTCAGGTCAATACCCGTGACTGATAGAATCTCTGAGATTCCCCTGACAACTGCCACTTCCTGTGAACCTGGAGTCGATGGGATCTTGTGAACGTAGCTTTGCCCAGTTATTGTGTTGGACACTATTATGTCCGTAAATGTGCCACCAACATCAACCCCTATTGCTATCATTATTCAGCTGGATGCCAAGAGTGAGATATGAACGCTTGGGGCCAGTCAGTCAAATGGCAGACCAGTAATAGTAAACAGAATTGTAAATGGATTGGAATTCGAACTGCTTGTAGAGGTTCATAGCCGGCATATTCAAGATGTCCATCTCAATTGCAACTTTTCTGAACCCCTGTTTTCTGATGGCATTAATTCCTTTCGTGAGAAGTGCCTGAGCGATACCCTTTCCCCTATGTTTTGGAATGACACCAATTGGCCCCACGTAGGGTCTTCCATCCTGCTCTCTCACCACCATGAATCCCACTACTTGGTCTTTCTCAAACACACAAATGCTCGCTTCATCTATGAATTGTCGGGACCTACTGAACCAATAGTTGAACGCATCAATCTGCTGGTCCTTCGTTAGTGAAAGAAACAGACCATTTTTGCTTTCAAGAAATGAATCAAAGAATGGCCCTAAGAGGTCATCATTACTGATTTCAGAGATGCATTGTACTTTGATGCTACCAAGCTCCTGCAACTCTGGAAGATTATCAGTGATGGCGGCCTCCATATAGGTTTCTTCAGATGCATATCGAAATCCCTCTTCTCTATACCAGTCTTCGTATTTCCTTAGAAGAGGTCTGACTCTACTTGTAATCTTATTGAATTGTACCTCTAGCCTTTCCCTTCCCATATTCTTCGTAGCTTTCTTTGCCTCACGAATCAGTTTCCTAGCTACAATTCCGTAGTTGTCACTAGGTACAACTTCAGGATGCCATTCGCCAATAAAGACCATTCTCGTGTAACCTGTATGAAGACTCAGCCAACCAAGCAAATCCTCTGACTTATCAGATCTGCACAGTATTACCTTCAGATTATCATCATCCGCTACGGAGTCAAGTGCGTCCTTGAATTCTGCAATTGATAGGTCTGCGTTTTTCCTTTCTGATTCCTGCCTGGCTTGGAATGCCACTCTTGCCAAAGTTTCGGTATCTGCCTCTCTCATCAAGGATATCGTTGTTCGCAATGGCCTTGTCCCTCTTGGTAAATATAGGTGCTCTATGGCAAGCTGATAAGGATTGTCCCCTGATTTACTTCCTCTTGGCAATGATTTATTGGTGAACAGCCAATCACCTTTCAGTCCTGAGGAAGAATGAGATGTGTCCAGAATACTCCGAGGTGCTCGTCAGATACGGAGAAATTGGCATTAAATCCAGGCAGACGAGAAAGCGGATGGAAGACCTACTCATCAGCCATATCAAATCTGCTTTGAAAGAGGCTGATGTCAAGTTTTCCAAAATACGTAGGGAGTATGGACGGATATTCATCGTCACAGAGATGACCGAGGAGGCTAGTAACATAGCCTCAATCATATTTGGAGTTGTTTCGGTATCTCCTGTGATGGTAATAGATGCTGGTCTGGACACTATTCTGGAAACCGGGCTCGAACTCGTACGCAGGAGATTCAAACAGAAACAATCATTTGCGGTGGGATGTAGGCGGGTTGGAACTCATGATTTTTCGAGCCAAGAAGTTAGAGAAAAGCTTGGTGCCGCAATTCTAAAAGGCATCCCTGAGATGGACCTCTCTGTAAACCTTACTTCACCGGATCAGACGATTTATGTTGAGGTTCGAAATCAAAATGCCTACCTTTTCACAGATACCATAGAGGGTGTGGGCGGAATGCCAACTGGCTCGCAGGGCAAAGTGGTATGTACACTCTCAAGTGGCTTGGACTCTCCTATCGCCGCATTCAAGGTTATGAAGCGTGGATGTATTCCTGTGTTTGTCAACTTTGATAACACTCCCTATGCGAATGACGACTGCCGGGCTATTGTCACTGAACAAGCGCAGTTGTTAGCCAATTATATCCACAACTTTGAAGTCAAGCTCTACATCATCCCCCATGGAGCGGACCTTGACGAGGCTGAAATCCATGGTCCTCCAAAAATGATCTGTCTTTTCTGCAAGAGGAATATGCTCCGAATGGCGCGAGAGATAGCAATGGCAGAATGTGCAGATGCAATCGTCACAGGTGAGATAATTGGGGAGCAAGCTTCTCAGACCACAATGAACCTAAGAGCAATCAATACAGCTGTCTGTGACTTTCCCATATTGAGACCATGCGCTGGAGATGACAAATCAGACATTGAGGCTTTAGCGCATAAGATTGGAACCTATAGATTCGCAGAGGAAGGTCTCTCATGTTGCACTCTTGCTCCGAAATATCCGGTAACGAGAGGGAAGGTGAGCGACATCCAGCAAGCGGAAGAAGACATGGATCTGGGCATCCTAAAAAAGCAGGTGGACCAGGCGCACATTATTACACTCAGAAGAGGTTAGGCGCGCTTTCGTTTTCTCCAAGTAGAGAGCTCAACAACGAGAGAGGAGCCCTCTTAGGTCTCTAAAGCCATCATGGGGAACTGTAAGAGATTTTAAATAGCGTCCAGTCACGAAAGTTTGTCAAGTTGTGTGCCTGATAAGCGGAGAGAGAAGTCTTGCCGAGATCGAGAAAGGATAGGATAATTCCAGTAGCGCCTATTGACAGATTAATCAGAAGGGCTGGCGCTGGACGCGTCAGTGACAAGGGTGCTGAGAGGCTAGCTCAAATTCTTGAGGAGATTGGGGAGAATCTAGCGAAACGTGCTTTCGAACTCACTGAGCATGCAGGTCGTAAGACAATTACCGAGAAGGATATGGATCTCGCCTATAAACAATGGACCCGTGGGTCTTAGCGAGCCAAGCATGAGATGTTCGCAGCAGAGAATGGTGTTTCAAATAGCGACCGCTCTCATATGGAGGGGGTGAAATGATGAAAGGACATCAAAGTGTAGAAGATGGAATTGCCCTTCTTTCAATTCATGATGTAAGCCCAGTGTTCGAGAATGACATCGTGGCTACATATGATATGCTGATCGACCTTGGAATCTCAAATTTCACTCTTCTCGTCACTCCAATGTATGAGCTCAAGAAGTCATACAGTCTTGAGAATAATCCTCTCTTCTCAGAGTTTTTGGCTTCTCTTCAACTAGAGACCTCTCTACACGGCTACAGTCATTTCACAAAGTCTGGTTCAATGGATGAATTCCAAAAGATGGATCGGGACCGAGTCCTAACCAGAATAAAATCCGGAAAAGCAATGATCTCCAAAAGCATCGGGAAGGAGCCTGTTGGATTTGTACCCCCTATGTGGAAGGCGCCACGGCGGGTCGCCGGCGCAGCGCAGGATGCTAGGCTAAAATACTGTGTGATTGGGAATAATATCCATCGCTTATCTGACTCATCAATCCTGACAACAGCAGACCTACTTCTCAGCCAAGGAACAAAGTCAACTTCTTTCACTAATCAACTGGTGGAGGTTGAACTTGGTGGACCAGTTCAAGTTGGAGTGCATCCGCGCGACCATCGGGAAAACAAGGTCTTGGGCTTTATTGCAGACTTGAAGGACCGACTAGATTATCGATTTGTAGGATATGGCTCCTATCTCTTCCAAGAGTAGCACACATCTATTTCTAGTAAAAATGTCCGCGGATTCTAATCTAATCAAGTCATTCGCTGATTCTTGACTTTCGAAAAAACGTCAGGTGTAATTGAATGAAGAACAGATTGAAACGCCATTGTTTATTATGTGCCATTGTTACTCTTCAACCTGCACGGAGCCACCAGATGCACGCCGGTGATCATGTCCCGGGTTCATGAGTGAGGATTGACAATGGAGGTCTATGCCTGTGAGGAGAGGTAGTCTTTTAGCTGTTTTCCTGGTATTGCTATTCTTAGTACCAATAGATAATGGATTTTCACCATGGGTCAATCCTGCATCCACCTACAGTACTGATCAAGGTGATGGGGATACTCCGTTTGGCTATCTTGCGGAAGACTCGATGAGCGGCTCTGGTGATGCCCTCTCCACCTACATATCAGGGATTCTTGAAAACTCGAGTGCATCACAGATTGACTCGTCG
>JAHQWZ010000208.1 GCA_029856425.1 Candidatus Thorarchaeota archaeon | reverse complement strand
AACTATCCTCTAAACTCCGTTCTCACTTGTTCCATAAGATCTGAGTCAGTGAATAAGTCGATAGCTGTCATAGCTAGTGCCTTAGCGGCCGCAATCATTGCCTCACGTCCTCTCTCCGATATAGAAGCCTCCGCAAACTCCTTCGAATGTCCAGCAACACTAGCGTCGCATATTGAGATGTATGGATGAATTGCAGGTACAACCTGACTGACATTGCCAATGTCACTAGATCCCCCGCTTCCTTCTGGCAAGTCTGTCAGGGGTTCACCAATGGATTCAAGATTCTTCACAAACGCTTCTCCCATGGCTTTGTTCATCTTTCTAGATTGATAGGATGGCTCGATGATCTTGAAATTGAGATTAGCCCCCGTAGCACTGGCAGCACCTTTGGCACAGTTCTCAAGCTTCTTTACTAATTCTGCACAATAGCCATCGTCTGGTGCCCTCACATAGAAATCAGCAGCAGCATAATCCGGTATGATATTGGGCTTGACGCCTCCATGTGTTATGACACCGTGAATCCTGGACGTGCTCTTGATGTGCTGACGCAAGGCATTGATTCCATTGAAAGTCTGAATGATCGCATCTAATGCGTTTATCCCCTTTTCTGGACTAGCTGCCGCATGGGCGGATTTTCCGTGGAACTCGATCTTCACCTCTGTCAGAGCTAGACCTTGTCTTCCGACCACAGTGTATCCGGGTGACGGATGGAACATCATTGCAGCATCGACATCCCTGAACACGCCGGCCTCGACCATTGCGATTTTTCCACCAATGTCCTCCTCTGCTGGTGTGCCAAGAAATATCAGAGTGCCAGGCAAGTCCTCCTTGATTCTTCCAAGAGCAAGGCATGCGCCTAGGGCAGCCCCTCCAATCAGGTTGTGACCACATGCATGACCTATCTCGGGCAAAGCATCATATTCGGCAAGAATAGCAACTGAAGGGCCATCTGATTCTGCGGGATGAACTGCACGGATTGCTGTTTCCAATCCTGCTACTCCTAGTTCTACGGCAAATCCGGCCTTTTCAAGCTCGTCAGCTAGGCGCCGGCTGGCCTTGAATTCCTTGAACGCAACCTCTGGGTTTTCGAACATCTTCTTACTGACATCTATCACCAGATTGCGAATCTCATCAATGTGTGCAATTGCCTTGTCTTTCCACATGGCCATCCAGTTCAGTGCACGCAATCCACATCTTGAAGTTTCGCATATATCAACCGCAACTCCCTTTTACTATAATCGACATTCGTTCAATTGATTATCTACTATACCTAAAGCACTATATTTGATTTGAATTTGCTCCTGTTGGAGCTCTGCATATGACCGAAGCCTGCCGGGACGATGCTTGCCAACGTAGGATACAAGATATCGACAATGCAATCAGGCACGAGAAGAACGTGTGGTCTATCATACTCAAGAGTTCTCAGGACCTTAACGATGTGAATCATGCACTCCGTTTTTGTGAAGTCTTCCGTTTGGAGGCCAAGGTCAGGATTGATTCAAGGGGTCTTGAGGTCTTGGTCAGAGATGATTTCATTCGACTTCTTTAGGTTCTTCCAAGTTAGAAGCCTAAGAGCGACTCTCTCTTCGCAACCGAATCGAGCATGCCTCCGCCATCTACGTTAATCACCTCGCCAACGATGTAGCTTGCCGCCTTGGAAGCGAGGAACACAATGGTTTCTGCGATATCCTCCGGTTCTCCTACACGTTTCAGAGGAACCTCGACCTCAATATACCGCTCAACCTTTTCCAATGTCCAACCAGTTTCCTGCTCTGCCATTTCCTCCGGTTCCCATGTCCGAATCAGTCCAGGAGTTATGCAATTGACATTGATGCCAAAGGGAGCAAGGTCTCCTGCTAGGCCCTTTGTCAATCCAATCATTCCCGCCTTACTAGCAGGATATTGAACTCCTGAGGAGAGACTGCCATTGATTCCGGCACCGCTAGAGATGTTAATGATCTTTCCTGATTTTTGTGGAATCATCTTCTTAGCCACAGCCTGTGCGCAATGGAAGGCACCCGTCAAATTGACAGCAATCACCTTGTCCCATGTTTCTTGTGAGGTCTCGGTGACTATTGCATATCCCCCTGAAACGTATGCATTATTGACAAGAATGTCAATCCGACCAAATTTGTTGAACACTTCCTCGATCATGACATCAACCTCAAGCTTCTTGGAAACATCCACTGTGAAAGCCATTGCATTGAGTCCTTTTGCTTGGATTTCAGCTGCGACCGTCTCAGCTCCGTCACCGTTGATATCAACAATAATAGATGTGGCCCCACGTTCCGCAAACGCCCACGCCGTAGTCGCTCCAATCCCTCGTGCCGCTCCTGTTATAATTGCAACTTGATCTTTGAACTCCAATTCATTGTCTCCTTTTGGGCTTTATTCATTTGAGCAAACAGGTCACAATCCGGTATTAGAAAATAGCTAATGGTTGCCTTGACATTTCGGCTATACTCCTTTTCTCCTGCACTGCTCGTCAGATAGAATGAAGGACCGAGTTGTGAATCATCACAAGGCAGCTCTAGACCTGGAAGCACTGCTTGTCGTTGTGGGAGTTTCAGCAGGTGTTGTGATCATGGTATTGGTAATCATTGCACTGAGAAGAAGATGGATGCATCCATTCTTCGGATAGCAAACAGGATGCGCAATCTACGTGGGTCCCGCGAAGATCCCCTTCTGAATTTGATAGACATAGCCGAGAATGATGAACATGAGGAGGGAGAGACCCAACACATAGTTGGCAGCCCAGTCCATGGGAATCAACACTCCTGCAAGCAGTCCGACAGTGAAGCATAGTTGTAGGAAGGCCCAACTCTTCATTTGGTACGTCGCTAGAGAGAGCAACCCCAGTTGGCGGTCACTAAGCGATTCAATCTCAGCCTTGATACTGATTTGAATGAAGTACTCAGAGAGTGTATATCGATCAGGCCCAGAATGGAATGCAATTCCAATAGCGATAGCCAGCACAGCCAGAATCAGCTTTGGAACTGTCATGATTAGGCCAACTGCGCTCAAGACTCCTGCGAGTCCGATGATTAGTACAAAGAAGATTAGCATAGGTCTTGCACTAAGGAAAGATCCTAGCCCAGGACTCCACTCATTTGGGGGCCAGGGTACAGCCTTGAGCTCCACTTCGAGATTCATAGGACCCTCCGAAGTTCTTCCAAGTGACTCTGCCCCAGCTAGGACTTCCACAGCTTTCTTGTTGAGATTTAATCTGACGCTCACTTCAATAATCATAGCAGCTACGATAATGGCGGTAGGTAGATCTACTAGCTCCATCCCAACCAGCAGTGACATCTACAATTTAAAGTCTATTAAACCATTTGATTTTCTTGGCTATTCTCGGAACGACTCAAAGAAGGCTGCTCTCAAGCAAACTCCGGCATCACCTCTTCTGCGAAGAGCCGCAGACCGCGTTTACTGGGGAAGTCCTCAAAGCGGAGAGTGAAGTAGGTGATTCCTACTTCTCTAAGATCTTCAAACATCTCGACTATCTCCTCAGGTGTTCCCATTTGCACCACGAATGGATTGTCAGGCAGATCCTTTAGGCGCTGGATTTCAGCAGAGTATTGACTGAACTCCTTCTTATTCTCGTAAATCCAGAACCAGCAGCCCCATGAGAAGACAATATCCTTGAA
Organism: Candidatus Thorarchaeota archaeon; assembly: GCA_029856425.1. GTDB lineage: Archaea > Asgardarchaeota > Thorarchaeia > Thorarchaeales > Thorarchaeaceae > SMTZ1-83. Next base: position 596 of record JAHQWZ010000208.1, on the reverse strand, counting down.
GATTCGTCCATATTCGTCACAGGTCTTCTCAACGAAGTTTAGCCGTTCTTGCAGGTCATCTAGATTCATGCCCCCATAGATGTCGATGTGGTCTGCATATTTCGCAGCAACATGGAGCGTGCGGTTTCCACGCGCCCCAATCACTATGGGAAACGGTTTCTGAATGGGTTTAGGCTCACAGACGAGATCCTTGACTTGGAAATACTCCCCATCATACGAGATCTTTCCCTCCTCCGAAAACATCAGGTTCATCAATTCGATTGTTTCCTGCATTTGAGCCAGTCGAATCTTATGTGCAGGGAAGGGGAATCCGAATGCCTTATACTCGAATGGAGTCCAACCGAGGCCTAGACCAAGTGGATACAGTCGACCATCGGCAATCTGGTCGAGTGTGGCAATCTCCTTGATGAACAGAGAGGGGTTGGGGAGGTACCTCATGGTGTTTACAGTAAGGGTGCCAACTGTGACTTGCTTCGTAGCCTCTACCAGAGCCGCTATTGTGGACCAGCAAGCTAGACGGGAAACATCATCCATGGGGTGGTCTGGCATGATCACCGAATCAAATCCCAGCCGTTCACATTCCTGAGCAACCTCTC
>JAHQWZ010000207.1 GCA_029856425.1 Candidatus Thorarchaeota archaeon | reverse complement strand
ATCACCAGCCGAGAAGAGCAATGTGACATTAGCTTGGACACACAATGCCAACACAAGCATCGAGTTCCGGTCACCTCCAGATTCCAGTGATACTCTGCCCGACACACTGGATTTTGTCTATTACACTCAAACGTTTGAATGGGAATATGAGCGGCTACCAAAAGATGTGAACATTACTGTCAGCTATAGCGTGACAACAACCGGGGACTTCCGTACTGACGAGTATGGTGGCAAGATGTTTGAGCTAATGGTGTGGGTAATTGATTCTTCTGGTGATTGGACAAGAATCTTCCAATCTGTGCCGCCTTACACTGGAGCTCTCGTTAATCGGCCCATTGACCTTGGTTTCCTTGATATTTTAGCAGGGTGGGAAGGCATGATAGATGAAGGTGATGGGCAGGAGGATCCAACTGACAACCTTACAATCGCTGTTGGCCTCGCACCTACGTATTCATTCAGAAGTACCGCCTTTACAGGTGCAGAGCCGTGGACATACTACAATGGCTCAGTGACTGCAACCATCACGCATCTGGAGTGTGTAGCTTTCGGCGATTACTTCGGAATACTTGGCACAACTGACAAGGGGTCTGACGCATGGAGTCAGTTGATATATGGCTCAAGAATCTCATTGTACATTGGTCTCGTTGCCACCTTCCTGGCCACTGCAGCAGGCGTTGCTGTCGGCATGATATCAGGCTACTTTGGTGGGAAGGTTGACGAAGTCATCATGCGTGTTGTGGACTTCCTATTAGTCATACCACGCTTACCACTTCTTATGGTCCTCGCGGCATTCCTCGGCCCATCAGTAGATACAATAATTATAGTGATAGCAGTTCTAGGATGGACAGGAACCTCGCGCCTCATCCGGTCTCAAGTATTGGCCGAGAAGAACAAGAGCTACGTGGAGGCAGCGCGTGCGATTGGAGCCACAGACACCTATGTTATCTTCAGGCACATTCTGCCCAATGTGACACCCCTCCTATTTGCTGATGTCACTTTGGGAGTAGTTTCTGCTATTCTGTCCGAGTCCGCACTTTCGTTCCTTGGTCTGACTGATCCTAGCGAACCAAGCTGGGGTCGGATGTTGGCTGATGCCCAGATAGGCGGTGCTTTCGGAAATGGTGCATGGTGGGTAGTGATATTTCCGGGACTGATGATAACTGCAATCAGCCTAGCATTCACCTTTATTGGCCACACACTTGATCAAGTGCTTAATCCAAGGCTACGGGAAAGATAGGTAATATGGGGGAGCGGGCACTATCGCCTCTTCTCTCTCATCCTATTCAATTACCGCATATCTTGAGAAATCATTCAGGTGCGTCCCCATACTCATCAAATTGCATCGCTACCAAGGACGAGGGGTGACAACCCTCCAAGTTTGAGATTTGCGCATGGCACGGAGGACCGTCTATGGCCGATGATGGAGTATCATCTTACATCGCATGATGGCTACATTTTCTGCAGTCCCGCAGAGAAGATGCTTCAGCATGTAACCAATCTATTCGATGTCCTCAAAGATGCATTCTGCAAAGTACATTTTGATTTGATAGAAGAATCTGCTATCGAGGCTCTGATGTTGACTATGACAATAATGAGAATCTGTGAAACTACGAAATCAGAGGCTCCCGATGAGTCTTCAATGAAAGGTGTAACACTTAGGCTTTTAGCGAGACCACGCTACCAGGAGAGCCTAAATGAATGATGCGCAAAAATCCAAAAACGGTTTCATTTAGAACTCTTTGAACATTATCCTTATTAGGAAGCGAGTTCCGTACTACAAAGTAGCCATGTACTTAGCGAAACTAGGTACTATCCAGAAGAACTGTGGAGAGCCTACAGATGGGACTACGAGAATATGTGATTAGAAGAAGCATCTATGTGTTTCTTCTCATAGTGGCTGTTATATGCTTTAATTTCTTCATATTCAGACTTCCAACCTTTCTGCTTGGCGTTAGCCCCCTGGATCTCATGATAAGTCCAGAGCAAAGGTCTACTATGCCAGCTGATTCGCTCCAATTTCTCTATCAGAACTATGGACTGGTTCCGGACCCAGACATCTTCGACTGGATCTACATGTTCTGGCGATATGTTGTGAATATGTTTGCCGGGAACTTCGGAGCGTCATTTCAAAGCCAGAGGCCTGTCATGGATGAGATTTTGGCTCGGCTGCCAAACACACTACTCCTAATGGGTACGTCCTCGATAGTTGCTATTATTCTAGGGATTTGGACCGGTGTGAAGGCGGCTGCAGATCCTGGTTCACGAAAGGATGTTGGCGCAGTCACACTTGCTCTGTTCACCTTTGCTCTTCCTGTCTTCTGGTTGGGAATGGTCCTTCTCATGGTTTTTGGCTACATGCTTCCAGAGTGGACTTCAGCAACGTTTGGGGTCGAAATTGGATTCCCGCAGTTTGGGACCATAAGTTACGAGGTCTGGGAGGTGGCAAGAACGAGTCCCTTCGGTGCCTTGATAGTGGCTGGCGATGTTCTTCATCATCTGGTCTTACCCATGATAACTCTGGGTGTAGGTGGTTATGGTGGCTATTTCCTCTACATGAGAAATAACCTGATTGATGTGATGACTGAAGACTACATACTGACGGCCAGGGCAAAGGGACTCGACGAGAGCCAAGTTCTTTACAAGCATGGCATGAAGAACGCAATGCTTCCTATGGTAACAGTAATAGCAATTACCTTCGGATTCCTGATTAACGGAGCAACGCTGACGGAAACCGTCTTCAACTGGTTTGGCCTTGGGAGGTATATCTTCGACAGCCTATTATTGCTGGACTATCCTGTCGTTCAGGCTATATTCATGATAGTCGCAATTACGGCTGTGTTAGCGAACTTCGTTGCTGACCTCTTATATGGCTTCCTTGACCCGCGTATTAAATTCGGCTAGGGTCATAATCTGAGAATCAACAAATTGGATTCAGGATATCTTGTGTCGTCCATTTCCCCTCTCCATGCTATTCGTGTTCATACTCATATTGCTAGCCAAAAGTGCTTCTCATCACATCATAACACTTTTATCGGCATTTAGAGTGGCATTGCCATCCGAATTCGACTCGGGGATAGGAGATAGAGAGAATATGCTAAGTAATCGAATAAGAGTAGCTTTGGCTACCTTTCTCGTCGGTGCTTTTCTTTTCATGTCTATTTCGCCTATTTTTGTAACAGCGCAAGCATTGCCATATCCTGGACTTCCAAGTGAGTCCAAGAATGGCCCATATATCGATAAAATGGTGTTTAAGGTCCAACCAAACACTGAGCAACAGATGTTGGCGCTTATCAATGGCGAGGTAGATATGATCTGGGAATCATCGATTGATACGACATATTTGCCTCAGCTTGCAGCAGCGGAAAGCGTGGAAGCATTTGGCGACTGGAGGAATGGTTTTGGCTTCTATACTTTCAACTGTGATAGGTACCCGCTCAACCTAACAGCTGTGCGAAGGGCTTATGCGTATGCGTTGGATAAGTATACGGTTTCTGAGGTGCTTTGGGCCGGTGAGTCTCGACCATGGGACGCTGCTGTTCCCCCAGGTCCTTGGACTGCTGAAAATGATTTCACATACTACTACTATGAAGAGAATCTTGACATCGCTAACGACCTGCTAGATGCTGCGGGGCTGATTGACATCGATGCTGATGGTTGGCGTGAGAATCCTGATGGTTCGGAGATTGGTGTTATTCAAGTTGCTGCCCACGCTGACGATTTCCAGTCAAGTCAGGCTGGAATAATTGGCGCCGCTACGCTCAATGCCATCGGTCTTGAGGCTGAAGCGTACATGACCGACTTCTATCAGTACGTCAATCGCCTGTACTTCCATGACCCCGATTGGTGGATCGTCTTCTCTGGATACAGCTTCAGGGAGGACTTCATCAACGCGGTATATTACATGTATGGCGACTTCTATGGTGAATATTATGGCGTAGACTACTACAACCCCGCGAATTTCCGCAATGCCACCTTCGACGCTCTAATGGATCAATTCCTGAATGCCAAGGATGAGGCAACTGTTCTTGCTACAGCTCATGAGATGCAGGACATTCTCCACTACGAATGTCCTAGAGTAATTGCCTACAACAACAAGGCCTTTGCTGCCATCAGAACAGACAAGTGGGAGGGTCACGTGGCACAGCTAGGTGCAAACGTTCCCAACTTTTGGACAAGCATGAAGATACACCTGAAGGAATCCCTGGGAGGACCTTATGGCGGTACCTTCTATGTGAGTTCCTCCATAGACATTGACAGCTTCAATGT
>JAHQWZ010000004.1 GCA_029856425.1 Candidatus Thorarchaeota archaeon | reverse complement strand
ATCTATGCTGCTCAAGCGGCGACGAATCAGATTCTTAACTCAGCAATAGAAATTACAATCGATATGATTGAGAGGTGGCTAGACTGCAAAATGGTTGGTCACAGTATTTACAGAATCGTTTGATTCAAAAGATGAATGCGGATTGCCCTTAGAACTGCAGAAACGGCTCACCTAAGACGATTCTTTCAAGAAGACTATTCTTTGACGCCTTCTTGACAATCTCTTCAAATCTTTTTCTAAGCCGAGCTTCATCGACATATTCCGGTTGTTTGATTCCCATGCTCTTTATGACCTGATTGAGAACGTAATCAAAGTCATAGAGTATGAAATCTACCTTCCTAGTTTTTCCACGTTTAGTTTCTTCTTTCATTATCCGCTTCGCTAGACCTTGCTTTAATGCAGCCTTTGTTTCTTTGAGATAGTACGTCAGAGCTTTCTCATAATTCAATTCGCCCACTTTGACAAGTTCTTTGAGGAACGGAAGGCCAAACGAGGTCTTTGCCACAGCTTCAATCTTTGCAACGAATCCATTCATCAAATCTTCATACGAAACCATGCCTGCCTGGCCCTTAGTATCGAAGACTTTATCGTCATTCTTTGCGCTCTTGAATCTGGCTTTCTTGGCGGCTATTTCAGCCTCAAGCCGCTTTCTCTCCTCCTCTTCTTTCTTCAGCCGCTCTGCCTCTACCTTTGTCCGCTCAGCTTCCTTGCGCTGTCTTTCCTGCTCCGCTTTGCGTTCGGCAGCCTTTTTCTCTCGCTCTTTTCGTTCAGCCTCTTCTCTGGCAAGTCGTTCCTCTTCGAGTTTCTTGAGGATTTTCTCCTGCTCTTGCCTTAGAACTGACATATGCTTCTGAACATCTTTCTCCGTCAGAGTGATGTGTCTGGTGAGAAGCCATCTTACACCGATGTGGTTCACCTTTGGTTTGAGGTCAGCTGATGAAAAGATGAAGGAGGCAGTCTGCTGTCCTGGCAGTGCTGTGATTATCTCTTCCGATGCCTTTTCACCCGCAATGGGTTCGAGAATCCTCTCAAGAACCTTAAGGGATTGCTCACTGCTAATCCTGCCAGAGGCAATGGAGTTGAACTGCTCAAAGGCCTTGTAGTCGATGTCCTTTGGGCTCTGTGTAGCAATTACACACTCAATACCGTACTTCCTAGCCTGCCTGAACATGAGTAAGAATGTCTCTTTTGGTCCGGGTGCTCGCATGCCTGCAGGAATGAAGGGCGCAGCCTCGTCTTGGAACAGAATCATTCGTGGATCATCTGTGAATCCTTGGCGCAGCATCCAGGAATAGAGCTGATTAAGGACGATTGAGATGAAGAAATGTTTCTCTTCTTCGCTTCGAAGTGTCTTCAGGAAGATTACATTGATTGGTGTCTTGCCGTCCACTTTTTTGGTGAGATGGTCAAAGTCAATCTGGCCTTCCTCTTTGAAGAGAAGCTGTGAAGACCCGACAGTAAGAGTCCTAATTCTTGTAGCTAGAGTTTGCCTTTCAGATAATTTCATGTATGGTTCCAAGTCTATGCCTATCTCTTCAGTGGGGACAGTCAACATATCAGCTAGTTCTTTAAGGTCATCAACATCCTTCCCACCTTCCCAGATTGTCCGGAGAAGTTCGTAAAGAACCGCGAAAGACTTTCCCTCCCAAGATCTAGACAGACCACCTACTTTGGTCAGCACCTTTGTTAGCGTTCTTGCACAGTTATCCAAGAGTCGAATGATGTCATCTTGGTCCGCTTTTGGATCCGGGAGCTTCAGTGGATTGATTGAGATGGCTAGACCTTTGCTACTGGCAGGAGTATAGACTCTCACAATCACCTTATCCATATACTCCTTGAGCAGGCTATCTGGAACTCCTTTCTCATTTAGCTCCTTTGGATCTCCAGGTAGCATCAGTGAGGCAATATCACCTTGCGGATCAAATGCGATTACAGGGATTCCCTCAAGAGCTGCTTCTTCGAGAATGACTTTGCTAAGAACAGTTTTTCCTGAACCTGTCGAACCAAAGATGCCGCCGTGCCGCCGGAGGAGGTCAATTGAAATCTCGAACTTCTTGTCCGTTCTTTTTCCATCTTCATCAAGATAGTTGCCGAGCCAGAGCTTGTTATCTGCCATATTGTGTCACCTTTGACTATCCAGCGAATCCTCTCAAGGACTAGAATGAGGTTCATTTCGGACCCTTATTTCATTTACTGGGAGGGTTGCTAGAATAATCATTAATCTCCAATCAATTTTGCTGGTTATGAAAGAGGTTTTTATTGCGGCTGGCGCCATAGGTCTGTATCATGCAATCCGAAAAATGAGGCTCCATAAATGACAACAGAGTCTGATAATATAGAGAAAGCTTCCGAGGAATCAATTGAGGACACAAGAATTGCTCAGGGAATGCAGGCGATGATGCATATACGGTCAAGACGATCAATTCGTCATTTCACTGGTGGGAAAATACCTGATAATCACCTGGAACTAATTTTGGAGGCGGCTCGGCATGCTCCGAGTCCCGAGAATATGCTATCGATTCGGCTTATCGTTATCAGAGATGATCAAGAAATGAAGGAATTCTTGGCAGACATTGCACAGGAGAACGCTCAGAAGGTTTTTGGATCTGCTCCTTTTGAAATCACAAGTGGACGAAATTGGTATGTGGGGGATGAATTTAGAGCGGCAATCTATTCTCGGCTCCGGGATGGCGAGCTATTCAGGTATCCTGAGAAGAGCGATGCTGTCATCATAGTTTGTGCTAGTGATGCTTGGAATGATGCGACCAAGTTGTACCCAAATGAGCTATTTGGTTCTGTCACTGCTGGTATGGCTGTGCAGAACATGTGGATGGTTGCAACATCAATGGGATATGGTTGTGGATACGAGGCTCTAGTCTGTTCTGACCCACGCCACACTCAACTAATTCGTGACAGGCTTGGGATTCCCCCAATTTGGACTCCCATCACAGCATTTTGCATTGGAGTTCCAATAACAGCAAGACCCCTGGGACCCAGCAGGCCACCTCTTGAAGGACTACTATATCATGAACGTTGGGGCTGTCCATACAAGAGATTGGCATTTGGAAGGAAGGAGGGCACTTGAGAATGAATGTCAAGAAAATCGCAGTCATCGGTGCTGGATTGATGGGCTCAGGAATCTCCTATGTGTCTGCATGGTCTGATTATGATGTGACGATGGTGGACATTAATGATGAAGCCATCGGAAAAGGAATGGAGAGATTGCGGTCCTATGTAGAATCTGGAGTCAAAAGAAGCAAACTCTCAGATTCTGAGGCTGAGGACCTTCTTGGACGCGTAAAGACCACAACGAGTGTGGATGATGCAGTAAGCAATGTTGACTTAGTCATCGAAGCCGTCTACGAGGACATGGACGTCAAAAAGGACCTATTCAAGAGAATGGATGCTGCCGCCACCCCTCGTACAATTTTGGCATCCAACACATCATCACTTAGCATAAGTGAGCTTGGCAAAGTCACAGAGAGACCTGACAAGGTTGTTGGGATGCATTACTTTTCTCCTGTCCCAGCGATGAAGCTGCTTGAGATCATTATTGGAGAACAAACGAGCGAAGACACAATCATTGCCGCAATAGTAGTAGGTGAGAACCAAGGCAAAACCACAGTTAAGGCGAAGGACAGTCCTGGATTCATTGTGAATAGAATAAGGGCAAAAATGGGAAGAGAATGCATTCTGACATATGAGAGGGGCATTGCAACACTTAGAGAGATTGATACGGCTTTGAAAGAGCAATATGGAGTGCCCATGGGTCCATTCGAATTGTCTGACTTTGTTGGTTTGGATGTTTCACTCGGTACTTCCAGTACACTCTATAGGGAATTAGGTGATTGCTTCCAACCCCCTGAGACTCTGAAACGCCTTGTAGAAGCTGGTACCCTCGGCAGAAAGTCTGGTAGTGGATTCTATGAATATGGTGAGGACAAAGAGTCTGTTCTTGAAGAGCCAAAGGGTGTGGACCCAGAATGGCTTACACTCCGAATTATACTCCCATATTTGAGGGAGGCAATGATAGAGGTCGAGGAAGGGATTGCAACAAAGGAAGACATAAACAAAGCAATGATACTTGGTACCAACTACAAAGAGGGTCCTTTTGATACAATTGAACGCCTGGGACTGGATATGATTCGCGAAGAGTTGAAGAAACTTCACAGCGAGTTTGGTGATTGCTACAGTCTTCCCAAAATGCTTCAATGAATCTTAAGCGGAGGAGTGGTGGATTGCTGGATGATGAAGTTCTTTACAACAAAGAGGATGCGGTTGCTACAATCACCGTAAATCGACCGGAGAAATATAATGCACTAAATATGTCTGTCAAGAAAACCCTATATGAGATGCTAAGGCGAGCGGAAGAGGATCCCTCAGTGAGAGCAGTCATTCTGACTGGTACTGGTGAGAAAGCGTTCATTTCGGGCGCGGATATCAATGATTTTGTTGGTCGGGATTCAAAGACCATCAAACCTGTTGTCGAATCCAGCCGAGACATATCCAGATTCTTGGATTCGATGAATAAACCCGCAATCGCGGCTGTGAATGGATATGCTCTTGGTGGCGGCTGTGAGATTGCAATGGCTAGTGACATTAGATATGCATCTGCGAACGCGAGATTTGGTCTACCAGAAATCAACCTTGGAACAATACCTGGCAATGGCGGCACAGCCAGACTCCCGAGAATCGTTGGCCTTGGAATCGCCAAAGAGATGGTTCTTACTGGCAGCCTGATTTCTGCAGAAGAATCACTCAGAGTCGGACTTGTGAACAAGGTCTTTGAATCTGTGGATGCACTCAGGAAAGCTGCATTCGAGCTTGCTATGACTCTTGCCAGCAAACCAGGAGTTGCTGTTGGGCTTGCAAATCGATCTCTGGACAACTCTTGGCAAATGTCACTCGAGGATCATCTGAAGCATGAACTCGATGCCTTTTGTCAGACATTCGATACGCACGATGTTCGTGAAGGCGTTGCAGCATTTCTCGAGAAACGTAAACCTGAGTTTAAACATAGGTGATGGGTGGTAGTCTCAACAATTCAAAAAGGAAGAAAGAGAAGAAGGGGATGGAAAGAATCCATCCCAGTTATTCTTGCTATTGTCCTACAGGTTCGTATCTTCGACCAAGAAATGCTACAATTAGGACAACAAGTGCTAGGGCAAATACTCCGAGAGCACCTGCAGCCCAATTATATGAGCCAGTTGCCTCCCAGATGATGTCGAGACCGACTTTCACCCCGGCCATTATCGCTCCAAGCAAAAGGGAAACCAGCATGAAGCGAGCTGTCATCTCTTTGACTTGTCCCATTTCTCCAGCTTCAGTGATCTCGCCGCTGAAGAAGACGAATATGAAGAGGAAAATATAGGCTATGACTATCATAGCGCCCATGTCAAAGAGGTTTCTCTGGAAATCAAGCCCTTCGTCTAAAAGTCCCAATATCAGGATTGTAGCAATTGCCATTAGGAAAACAAACATGTTACTCACAAGTTTGTCTTCAGGGTGTACAAAGCCTGTCCTCTCAGTGAAGGTGTTAATGGCACTTGCGAGGATGACAATGACTAATAGGCCAGCACCTATTATCCATGCATAGAAAGGATATGCAGTGCCAGCCTGACCAAGACCTTCTAGCAGATACTTGAGTATCGCGGAGAAGGCCAGGATGGCAATGCCGATACCAGATAGAATGTTACTGATGGTAGTAATTCTAACCATGTTGAATCTCCCCGATTGGAGTGACTAAGCCGAAGTGTGCGTCGCTTTATAATAACTCTTGCTTATTCGTTGCTCGTCATGCTTTCAGCCTTAATGCCATGTGCTTCAGGCATGAAGTATGTGCCTATGCAAGCAATGAGGATAAGGATAGCAACAAGCACCGCTAATCCTAGCAAGCCATATGATGTATAGGCAAATGCACCTGCAGCAGGTCCGATTATCATTCCAGAACCGAAGAAGATGCTATAAACGCCCATTGTACTGCCTCTGGATTCTTCTTCAGAAATGTCAGTGAGGTACGCCATTGCAGCTGGTGGGAAAGACCCTGCTGTAAAGCCCAGGAGTGGCATAACTGGCCAAATTGCCCATAGGCCCGAAAAGTCACCTGCCTCAGCTGTAGTAAACAATAGGTATGCGAGAAATCCAAAGCCAAGAAGACCTACCACAATGAATGGTCTACGTTTGCCGATATAGTCCGAGAGATGGCCCATAGTGATGATGCCAAGTACAAGGGCACCTCCAAGCATGGCAAAGAGGATGATTAAGTCAATGTTAGAGAGTATCTCTTCAAAGTGGTCCTCGAGTATCCTTTCAACATTTGCAATGAGTAAACCATACAATGAGATGATTGGTACATATACTGGCAGCATTAGTTGAATTCTTCTATCTGATGCAACCTCTCGGAGGAGATCCGACATCCTGGCATCGGTCTGTACATGTTTCCTGGTTTCCTTGATAGATAAGTACGCTATGACTCCACTTATTGCACATGCTGTAGCGGCTACCAAGAGAATTGGAGTTGGCTGAAGTCCAAACTGCAGAAGGAGAATTCCTAGTCCATAACCTCCAGCCAATCCCATTAGGGTTGAGAGATCATAGTAGCCCATAAGGCGTGCGCGGTTATCTTCGCCTGAGGCGTCTGCAATCATGGATAGGGTTGTTGTTACTTTAGATGCAGCTCCTATTCCGAAGATTGCTGCAAAAGGCAGTAAGAGAGCTGCTGTTGGCGCTATGGCAAAGAGAAAGGCTGCTGCACCAGTTACAAATAGACTGGCAATTAGAATTGGCTTCCTGCCAACCTTGTCACTGTAAGAACCAAAGAATGAAACCGTTGCGAGCTCTGTCACAGGATAGACAATGAGTACTGCTGCAACTTCCCATTCCGTTAAGCCCCCCAAATATGAATGGCTTTGAATCACAGCTATTGTGACGTAGAATGATGCGCGCATTATCATCGTTACGAGGTACAATGCAATCAATGTAAGTCGATGTTCAGATGCTCTCAAGCCCATGTCCATGTCTCCGTCGATTCTTGTTGGTTTGCCGACATCACCGTTATAAGCTAGCTAGTTGTGTACATCATCTATGGGCGCTGGAAAAATCCCGGAGGAGCGAGGCTCACCGGAATTCGTCTATCTTTCCTTCTATAGACTCAAAACCCTAAGTGATGATGAGAAGAGAGACTGGTTCAAGAGATGGGCTGATATACGAAACAAACTCCCCAGAGGAATCAAGATAGTCACAGAAGCCGGCAATGCATTTGGGACGGAATATACTGGCTTTACTGTGTATGAAGGACCGATCGATAAATTTGAGGAGTTGATGTCTATTCTCAGGCGTCACACTGGAGATGTCGTTAATAAGTCCAAAACGATCATTGGGACCAAGGGATTAGCTTTGCCAACTGATAAGTTCCAGGAAATATTGGAAAGACGTCCAATTGACTAATCTCTGGGATTGGATTGACTGAAGGATATTGGGAGGCTCGCCATGTCTTACATGATTCCAAGAAAGACTGTTGTGATCCTCATCATTGCAGCAGTAGCCGGTGCAGTCTTGTTCTACGCTGCTCCAGTAGAGATTCAGCCCGGTGACTATGAAGTTCTTCTAATAGTTGAAACACCCGAAGAAAGAATCACGTTTTTGTTCAATGTGTCGTTCATCATTGATGGTGAAGCTGCCGAGTCCATCTATTATGTAACCAGCACATACACGAATCTAACTGTGACTGCAAGCTCGGAGATTCCTATCGCACCAACAAGCAAGCTATCTGTAATAGCCAGCGCCGACGGCGCTCCAATCAGTGCCAACATGATTTACCTGATTCTTTCAGATGATGGAGAATTCAGTGAGATAGTAAGATGTTCACGACAATCCGGCCAGGTCTTCAGCTTGGAGTACCAGCCTTTGGTTCGTTCACAATATGCAGTTATGATATTAGGAGTCGTTGCAATTCTATGGTTCACAGAAGGCATTAGCCTAGTTGCAACTTCTCTGCTAATCCCCATTCTCATTGTGCTCTCCGACATACGCACGCCAAGTGCTGCACTGGCTCCCTTCTTTGATCCCGCGGTAGCGCTTATTTTTGGTGGATTTCTTATAGGGCGGGCACTAACGAAATATGAGCTGGACAAGCGCCTTGCTTTGCTCATCCTTTCGAGAGGAGAAGGTACAGGTTCTCGATTATTGCTGACTGTCATGGGTATCACTGCATTCCTCTCCATGTGGATTAGCAATACGGCTTCTGCTGCAATCATGATTCCGATAGCTCTTGCAGTAGTTTCACGGATTCGAAACATGGAAGTACAGGAAAAATATGGAAAAGCATTAGTCTTGGGCGTTGCTTATTCAGCAACTCTCGGAGGAGTTGCAAGCCTTGTTGGGTCGCCGCCGAATCCTCTTGCAGCGACCTATATCACTTCTTTTCTGGGTATTGAATTCTCATTCATGAGTTGGCTACCCTTTGGAGTACCAGTAGTTCTCATTATGCTTCCATTGATTTGGCAGTGGATTCTCCTAAGATTCAAAGTTCCTAGAGCCATTGATGACATTCGTGATATGAAGGACGTTTCACTCAAGGAATATCTGAAATTAGGCCCATTATCAAGACAACAGAAGCTTGTTGTAACTATATTTGCCATCGTGGTTGCACTCTGGCTTACAGAGAATCTCCCCGATTTCATGATTTCAGTCATTGGATGGCAGGGGCATGGAATATCCAGTTCTATTGTCGCTCTAATAGGCGGATTATCTTTGCTCATTTTGCGTCTCTTGGACGAAAAGGATGTTTCATCCCAGATTAGCTGGGCATCACTTATGATATTGGGAAGTGGTATTGCGCTCGGAGGAGCTATGATTGACACCGGTCTTTCAACCTATCTCGCAGGACAAATGAGCGGGCTTCTAGTCCTGCCCCCGATGCTAGTTGTGGTTGTAATTGGCATTGTTTCCGTACTCGTCACAATGGTTGCTTCGAACACAGGGGCTGCCGTCATTCTCATTCCAATAGCTATACCCCTTGCTACTGGACTTGAGATTGACCCGCTTCTAATCACTATGGTCATTGCAATTGCAGTATCAATGGACTTTGCTCTCCCAACAGGAACTCCGCCATCCACGATAGCCTATAGCACTGGGAAGGTAGAAATGAGAGAGATGATAACAACTGGTCTGTTTGTGGACCTTCTCGCGGTTCTAATCATAACGATATTTGTTGTATGGATATGGGGGCTTCTTGGACTAGTCATCATTTAATGGGTGGTACAATTAACAAATTCACGGCAGGTTTAAATCAAACGAACAACCCAGCACCAATTCGTGACGTAGGATGAATTGGCTAGCAAAAATAATCGCCGGATCAGCTGACGAGTACTCACATGCAAAGCTTGTCAAATACGGAATTGGAACGCATCCCGGTCCCCGTGCCAAGCTTACATTAAGCAAGGACAGAATCACTTTCAAGGCCGACCTTGATTATGAGAAAGTATTCACACGTGCATACGCCAAGGGTGCTCCTGAGGGCAATCATAAGATCAAAGGAATTGTCAGAAGCTATACTGATCGAACTGCAGAATTTGATTCGATAATGATGCCTCTTTCATGGAAACGCTCCAAAGGAAAATCAGCAAGCATCTTCAACGCCAAACTGGATGAGGTTGCGCCCCTCGAACACATTCGTGATTTGCTCAATGTTGACGGGCCCACCACATTCTTTCTTGTTTCACTTAGTCCACGAAGCGGTGCAAGGCAATGGAAAATCACAACAAAGACTTCTTTCCCGAAAGGAGGCGCAGGAGGAGATGATGACGAAGAAGGTGCGAAGGAGAAGGATCCTGTTTTTTCTAAGGGCGTAGTTGCGAATACGCCCGAAGTCCTTGCCTTTCTTACAGAGGAAGTCATTCCAGATTTCAAGGAAAAGGTGCAGCAAAATACAAAGAAGATCTCGGTAGCCAATACAATAGTCATTGAAGATATAGTGCCTCCTGATGATTCAAGCCTTTCATTCTCTGAGAAAAGGAGACTTGCCAAGAAGCGTGGCAAGATTATCCGGAAGATAAGCATTGATGATAAGGAATATAGTAGCGAGGTCGACTTCTTTGTTTGATCCGCTGACCGTGACCTTTAAATTGCCACAGCCATCGGCGGAGGCGAGTATGTCCAGAGAGAGGTTAGGCTAATGCTGCAAGGTCCACTAACAAACCTGTTATACGTTTCGCTGCTGCTCATCTTTTTCGGTATCTTCGCTTTTGGATGGTTGGTTGTCCATATTGAGCACAGTCGCCATCGGTCAACCATGAAAATTGCCCTCGCTGTGATTCTGGGCGCTATTCTGATAGGTTTTGGTCTTCACTTCTTCCTTATTGCTAGTGGTATCTAGTTTGAATTGCTAGTGTGCTCAAATGCATTGGATTCCATCCAGCACTGGCGCTTTATTAGTCCACATAACACATATTTGGCCAATTCCTGAGTCTTCACTGTTAGACCGTAGACCACACTCTGCAAATCGCCTGATAGAGGAATTTTCAATTGCTACAAGATCATGAACTCGAGAAACTTGCAGTGGAATCACGTCAGAGGTTGATTCAGGAGTTTGCCGAAACCCATGCAGATCTTCGTGAGCGTTCTCGTAGAATTCCTACTAATGAAGCCCAGCGACTCGCCGAGAATCTAGCATGCCCTTTTCAGATTGCCACTTTGGCATACATCATTGATATGGATGGAATATTAAGTGCAAGAGAAGCAGCTAATCTACTCTCAGCTGAGTTAGAGCGTCTCGCATCGGTAGGCGAAGAGGTCCCCAACTTGCCGGGTAACGTAATGGAGTTTGCTCTCGCAGAAGGTAGGTGGATTGAGTATATCTACGGCAAATTCACTAGAGAAATGGAATTCAAGGTTAGGGAGTTATCGAATCTTGAGGGGTTCTTAGAAGATGAATCTCCAGCTGTAGAGAAAGCGGTTGCTCTCATATGGTCTCGTAGTAAAGTGGCTGAAACATTTGTTTCACCGCTTGTTGAGGCATGGTTGAACGAGCATAAGAAATCAACAAGCGAAGATATGATGATGGTGTTTGGCTCCGCTATAACAAAATGGAAGAAGAGCACACTAAAGGGGAAGTTGTCACAATTACAGCGTCGAAGTCAAGCTTTCTTTAGGAAGCTCAGCATGATTCTTTCTTCTGATACTTCAGAATCTGCTACCGTTGACCTTTCTACCAAAAGATTGAATGAATTGGTTGAAGCTTTAGGCAAATCCCTCCATGAGATGACACCCAAGGCCGCTGCGCATCTACTAGTTCATATTGCGCCTCGAATTACAGGAAGGGGAGACAAATCTGCATATGTTGCTATGGGCGCAGCATCAACTAGGGGCAACAAGGCTGAACCAGATCTTAGTTCTCCGTTTGACTTCTTAGAGCGGGATGTTCTACTGGCAAAGAGGAGACCTGAAAAAGATCGAAAGCAATTCCTGATAGACCGAATCGGCCGTGTAATCCGATTCTTGAAGCATCAAGGTAGAACAGTTTCTGAAGGAGTCGAACTTGCCCTCAAAGAACTTGAGGACCGTCTCAACTTGGAAGACGTTCCAATGGAGGACCTGATTGATAAGTATAAAGCAGAAATCACTGGAGTTTCGGTAGACAGGCAGGAAGAAGTAGGTGTGAAACAGATACTCGATTATATCATAATTTACGCCTATGGGGAGGTACTAGCTTGACCAATGAAGCGCTATACTGGCTTCTGGATGTTGAGGCCTACAACTTCAATATTGGAGTTCTGAAAGACACCGACCTGACTGGGAAGGCTCTAATGGTTTCTAGGCAGCTATGGTCTGTCATTCGCGAAGACAAAGTATTATCAGTGCTGATTGGACCTGGAATATTCAAAGGAACTGCGGTGAGTGGGAGCATACGGGTTGATGTTATCGAAAGGCTTGGTGCACTCATCTTTGATCCGACTCAGATGAGATATGATGAACCTGTGCCAATGGTTGATATTATCAATCCGGAAGTTATTGACCCCCTCGGTAGCAAGAAACAGGAAGAGATTGTCACCATCATCCGAAAGCTCGTTATCGAGAAGGGGAATGTACTAGCAGCTAATCCACTTGTCAAAGTCGAGCAAAGAGGGAGTGTTCCGCAGACCGCTCATTATGATGAGATGATTCGGAAAATTGATGTTTCACATATATCGGGAGTACAACGTGCAAGATTCATCCTTGCTGGCACAAATAGCCCGATGTATAGGCCTTTCGCAGATTCTTTCCGAAAATCCGGCTATATTCAGGCTGACCGCCTTAAGGTAATGGCTACCCCGTTTTCCAAGTTCAGCAGCTTCATTGATATCGAAATCATGTCAGACTGGATGATAGTTGAGAAAGCAGGAATAGATACCAAGACCGGGATCGAAGCAATTAGAGACGAATATGATGCCACGTTCTCACAAGTAAAGCAGCACGAAGAGGCTTTCATTTTCGAAGCGTGAACGCACCGAAAGAGTCTTTGATACATTCCAATCCGTATAATCGAGGACTCCCTGTTGGAAGTAGCTGATGCAGACATACAGAAGCAGCTTGCCAAGCCCTACACCATTCTCTTTCGGGCAGGAAAGCAGGATATGACTACTCGGGCAGAGGTGTTCTCAGATGTTCTATTAGACAGACAAAGAGCTAAATTTGCGGGAATGGTTGAGTACGGCTACAAGGAATCAACACTTCTTGAAATTAGAAGGTTCTGGTTTATCAAGTACAATAAACCCGTTTACTACCAACCGAAGGAAGCACATGAAATCATAAGGAAATCCAAGAACATCATCATTCCACAGTCTCAGAAGCCTGCCTTTATGAGAGACCTCACTAACTTACTAAAGCGGCTGAATGCACCTAAGCCTCGCATTATACCTATCTGCGAGAGTTGTATGCGTGACAACCGTCTAACAGCTCTGACTCGTCGGAACGCGGTAAAGGTTTCGGAAACTGAGGTGTCTTGTGTAACCTGTGCAAGAACCGATCTGCGTACTGATCTAAAGAGTATGGGAGTCAACTTATCACGCGTTATGATCCAGCATCTTGAAAGGCAGCTCGCAAGTGTCAAGTCCGTACCACGATTGCTCGAGGTGCTCTCACCAAACTTTGATCCCGCAAGAGAAACTGACCTTACTCTCTTCGATAAAATCTCTGCCGAAGAATTAGGGAAAGGTCAGAAATTAGACTCACTACCAATTCCCTCCGATTTAGTGGAAGTATTTTCATCTGAAGGTCTAGAGCGGCTTCTGCCTGTTCAGGAGTTAGTAATTGATGAGGGCCTCCTGAAAGGGACCAGTCTTCTCATTGTTTCATCCACATCTTCTGGAAAGACCCTTCTTGCTGAACTAGCTGGAATTCCGAAAGCTATGCAGAAGAAGAAGATGATCTATTTGTCACCTTTGGTGGCTCTAACGAACGAGAAGTATGAGCTATTCAAGAAGCGATACAAGAAGCTCGGAGTGCGCGTTGGCATACGGGTAGGGATGTCGCGACTAGACGTTGGAAAGGAAGAGCGTGTTATCGTTGATACTGAAGTTACAAAGGCGGATGTCATATGTGCCACCTATGAGGCTCTTGACCTACTTCTCAGATCTGGGGAGTCAGAGAAGCTCGGCAAAATTGGGACTATCGTAGTTGATGAGATTCAGATGCTTGCAGACCCTGAACGAGGACCCGAACTTGACGGCCTCATATCTAGACTACGATTTCATGCCCCCAAAGCACAGATACTTGCCCTCTCCGCCACTGTTGGGTCTCCTGATCAACTTGCCAAAGAACTTGGCCTTCGTCTGGTTGATTATACTGGCCGTCCTGTTCCTCTTGAGCGTCACCTAGTCTTCGCGAGGAGTGATGATGACAAATGGCGAATTATCCAGCGCTTAGTAAAGGAAGAATTTAGGCTTACAAGTAGTGCAGGCAATAAGGGGCAATCGATTATATTCACCTATTCAAGAAGGAGAGCTCACTCTCTTAGCGATTGGTTAGATGAGCATAGAGTATCAAGTACAGTCTATCATGGTGGATTGTCATATTCTCAAAGGCGCAGGATTGAAAGAGCCTATTCCAAACAGAGGTATGCCTGTGTAGTGACAACCGCCGCCCTTGGTGCTGGAGTTGATCTACCCGCGTCTCAGGTCATTTTTGAGTCATTGGCGATGGGAGCTGAATGGCTCTCCACAGCCGAATTTGAGCAGATGCTAGGTCGTGCGGGCCGTCTTGGCAAACATGACCGAGGTCGAGTTTACCTTGTTGTTCAGCCAGAAAAGAAGTATCACGCAGGACTGGATGGTTATGAGGATGAGGTTGCGGCGAAGCTTCTTGGTGGGGATATCGAAAGTGTTGAACCATTTGCAGACACGGAAGCATGTGCAGAACAAGTCCTCGCCACAATCTGTTCAACAGGGCTTGTTGACCTGAAGGATATTGCACGTTCGTATATGAGAATGCTCTCTTCATCGGTTCCGCCTTCTGATGCACTAAAGCATCTGGTTCGAAGGCACATGATTCGGATAAGCAAGGGAGGAGCACATCCAACGCCCCTAGGAAAGGCCACTGCCTTATCATTTCTAACACCGAGCCAAGGTTATGACATTCAGAAGATGGCTGGACACTATGATGTTCTCGAAATGGCCATCTCGCTAGAACCATTTCAGAATGTATACCTCACAAATAAACTCCAAGCAGAGGTTAACTCCGCATTTAGATCATTCATGCCAACCAGACTATTCTCTGGGATATTTGCTGACGTCACGAGTCTTAGTGGAAGTCAGGGTGCCGCAGGAAGACTGCCTAAATGGGTGTTTGAGGTGTTCTCAAGATGGGTGAGGGAATTCTTCAGCTGCGGCTGCAAAGAATATCCTGAATGTGACCATGGCAAAATCGCTTTTGGCCAATGGATTGTGAGTCAGAGGAAGGATGGACTTAATCCGTCTGGGATTGCTCGTCTATTGAGGAAGGACTTCGAACTCTGGGCTTATCCAGGTGATATCTTCTCTTGGCTTGACTCATTGATTCACAGTCTCAGAGCGGTTCGCAGAATCGCAGAAGTTGCTGGTGAAACCGATATTACTATGGAGGTAGATGATCAAATCGCTAGAATAGAGCGGCCTCTGGACTCCGAGAAGGAGAAAGATGAGTGAACTCACTCAATTTGTTCGTCGATTTCAAACCGAACTCTAATGTTACCAATTGAGTCTGGGTCCATCGAATCAATATTCAGGTCCAGCCAGTAGTGAAGGTCTCTTCGAATAGCTTCTTTTGTTGACAGCTCTTTTGGAAGATCCAAGGGGTTCTCTGTAGCTAGTTTGAAATGAGTGCACCCACAATCGCAAGAACCCTCAAGAACCATGTCGATGTCATCAGAGGTTTTCCCGCAGTTCCTACATTGGAAAATCATTGTTTTCTCCCAGGAAACGTGGCTTCAACTCTCTATGAGCCTTAGTACTCCTTACGTATTACCACCATACCTGGAAAGGGACTACACTTATCTATCGCATATCCACGCCAGACATATAGGGGCGTGACAACCAAATGGTAAAATCATGCGCCGTATGTCGTGCCAAGTCGAAGATTCGTTGCGATCGATGCCGAAACGAATTCTGTCACGACCATGCAATAAGGTGCCAGTCTTGTGGGACAATCACTTGCATCCGTGATCTCAGTCACAAGAACGAATGCCCCACATGTGGAAAGGACATCGATATATGTCCTGAATGCTTGATTAATGGAAAAGTTGTACGCACAATAGCTGGAGCTGTTTGTCCCGAATGCGGATGGAACAGCTAACGCAATCCTATAATCCAGAGTATAAGTATGATGACTCCAATTGTACCTGCGACAAGCCAGCCTCTCCTCCCAAATCCCCAAACAATGGGAATAGGTCCGATTAGAACCACACCTTTGCTTTCTCTTTGAACCTCCCCATGGGATTGTGAAGCTTCTCTCTGTCCTGCAATACAGCCGGCAATAATCAGAAAAATCCCTAGTCCTAGAATCAGAAAACCAAATATTTGAAGTGCGTCTATCGTCTGGATCATAATATACCCCTGCTCAACCTAAGCGACTTCTGTTTCTAGGCGGATTTTGTTCTGGTGTCAAGTCTTTCAACTGGCAGCCTGAATTCCATCCGCTCATAACCTCCAACTTCCTCGCCTTCGAAAGCCCAAAGCGTGACAACATCCTCATACACCTCATATTGCAGCATCGTATCGATTTCAATTATCTCTGTGCCGACTGGAAACCGCCAGAGAATCTCGAAATCATAAGGCGCCTCTTCTTCTTCGAGCCAGGTTTCTATCTTGTTAATTGCTGGCTCGAACTGAGTGGCAAAATCTATGAGGTAGATGACCGAAACGACTTCGGAACTTCCTTTAAGAAAAATATCGGCATAGCTAACCTGGGATCTTACCCTCTGTCTATTGATCTCAACTCTCTCTCTATCCAGAAAGTTTTGCATGTTGTCAACAAGCTTGACAATTTCAGCTCTGAGTAGGTCATCATCACGAACAACTCGCCTATAGTATCCCTCAGGGTCAAGATACTCGTAGCAAAGACGTTCATGAATTTCTCCAGAGTATGAAACAGAAAACATGGAATCAGCATGAATTGGTTCAACCATGTCTGACATGAATTTCTCCATTCTTCTCACCTATTCCAGTGGCACCGCGTTGAGTCCTTCGTCAGCGAGATGTCCCGAAAAATGCGTCGCATTATCTGTGAAGCAATAGACAACTCGTGGCTTGACCTTCTTGGCAAACATCTTCAGTCCTTTAAAGTCCGAATGTGCACTGAGGGGGAACCCTGTTTTACTAGAATCGCCAAGTGTCCATCCAGAAAGCGAATAATGCTCCATATTATTCATTAATCTGTTAGCCTCTTGGCTTCCCATTTCAGTCCTGATGTTTCTTCGTGTGTGATGAAAGGAAGAACTGACGATTGCACAGCCATCTGTCAGCAGATTCTTCGCGTTTCTATTCGTCAAGGAAGTATGCCGCAAATCGCTTCCATGTTGATTATAGACTTTACAGACCTCATCGATTCTATGATTTCCTGTAATAACATTGAATCCACCCCATTGGAGTAGAGCGATTGCCTCCTGTGCCTTTCCCAGTGAATAGGCCAAGAAAACAGGTATGCGTCCTTTCTCCATGACTTCAGCTGTTGTTGTCAAGATATCATTATAGATGCTCTTGCGTGATGGAAACACCCACTCTGGTGAGCCATAAGTGGCCTCAGTTATTAGAACATCCGCTAATACGGGAGCGGCTGCTTTATGCACCATACTGTCCACTACATTGAAATCTCCAGTATATAGCACAGAAAGGCCCTCATCGAACTCCATTAGGTACATTGTAGATCCTAATACATGCCCTGCATTAAGAGCGGTCACTACTACACCAAGCTGACCAATTCGCTGGTTATACTCCAGCGGTTCTATTCTACTCATGACTCTATGCCCGCGAGCTCTAAGGGTATCTATAGTCGCCTTTGTTGCCACAATCCTATGTGCCATGTCCACTCCCCTAATATGGTCTGTATGCCCGTGTGTGAGCAGCGTCGTTTCTCCCTTTATGCCAGTATCCAAAGCGAGTCTGACATGACCATAGTCAAGGATGAAGCCGTCCGCATGTTTCTTGAGCTTGAGTGTGGACATAAAAGGACCTGCCCCGTTCATTAGCTACATTCACAAAAGCGTTTCCACTAGACACGCGACCCTGCTACAGCTGCTTTCTTAGAAGCGTGGCTTCACCTAACATCGGCGTTCCGCCGCATTGGTCAGCTAATTCTTTCGCAAATTCCATTTGACCATTTCCCAGAATTGGAATGAATATCTCGCTTGTTCTTGTCTGCAGAACTCTCTCATGAATTGCCACCGCTAGAGTGTGTTCATCAATGAGTCTGAAATCTGCTATTATAGGCCATATTACTGAAATATTACCAATCCTCTCTATGCCAACCGCGGCCGTGATTCCCTTATCATCATGCAGTGCTACTAGATGGCTACTGGCGCTTGCCATTTGCCAGCCCAGAGTCACTAGTGAGGTGTCAATACCTGTAGTCTTGTATTGCCGCCAGAAGAGGTCTCTGACAGCATCATGGTCATTTGTCACCTTCCACTTTGTGTTCGGCTCTTTTTCCTGGTTGCCTGACAGATTGATAGCATATTGCGCGATTGCTTCTTCAACAACAAAGCCCAAGCTCTCAAGCACTGGTCCGAACTTCTGGTCTAGCACGAAGCTAATAGGAAAAGGCAGTTTGGAGTTTATCCCGGATTTGCCAACAATGGCATCGACATGATGAATTGTGACACTCCTGAAGAACGGCAATGACGATTTGACCAGCTGAAGCTGTCCAGTTTCCTTCAAATCTGGGGTGTGATGAGCTGCGATTAATGCAACAGCAAGTCGAGTTCTATCTCTGTAGATTGCTGTTCCACCAACTATCTCATTACCAATGCTGGATAGAAAGAAGATGCTGCCTTCAAGCTGAATGAATATTTCAGCTAATTTCCTGTCTAATGGATTCATGTCTCCATATAGCTCTAGCCAGATGTCGAGTTCATTCCTCGACATCCGCCTAGTATACAAAGTCCTTGAAATCATATCTCAGCACTTGGTGTTATCTTGAGATCTCATTTCTTAAAGTACGGAATTATCTCTTTGCCGATCTGCTTAATCCCATCCTTCTTCTTAGGTCCTATAGGTGAGCCAACCACGAATTGTGTCACTCCAACTTTTCCGAGATCCTCGATACGCCTAATGCATTGGTCCTTGTTTCCGACAACGGCAAATGCATCAATCATCTCGTCGGTAATCGCATCTGGCAGGTCCTTGAAGTTGCCTTCACCTAATAATCCTCTGACCTTGTTGCATGCATCCAGATCTAGGTCATGTCTCTCAAGCACAACATCAGGTGAGCCTGCAACAATGAACGCCACTACAATCTTCGCATCTCCCTCAAGAGCTGCTTCTCGAGTGTCGCCAATGCTGAATGATGCATAAGCAGTGACATCAATCTCCTTGAGGTCTCGACCTGCCTCCTCAACACCCTCCTTGATCTTTTCCATGGCTATCTCGAAGTCCTTAGGATGGCTAGCATTGATCAAGATGCCATCTGCGACCATTGCAGTCATCTTTAGCATCATTGGACCCTGTGCTCCAGCATAGATCGGAATCTTCGGTCCTTTCTTTACTGGCTTTCCATCCTTCATCTTGGGATTGCCATCAGCATCAAGAACTGGCTCTTTTTTGACGATCGCCAGCTTGGCATTCTTGACCTTGAAGACCTTCCCATCATGCTTGAACTTACTGCCTTCAGTAAGCTTTTGCATGTACTTTATGGATTCAACAACAGCCGATACTGGCTTGTCCCATTTAATTCCAAGGCCGCTGAGAGTGACTTTGTCTCCCGCGCCTATGCCTATCACTGCTCGTCCATTACTCAACTCATTGATAGTAACCGCAGCTGAGGCTGTTAAAGCTGGACTGATATGGAATGGATTTGTTACACCAGGTCCCAACATAATCTTCTCTGTGTTTAGAGCGATTGCTGTCAGTGCTGACCACACGTTCCTGTTGTTGTAGTGGTCGGTAATCCAGACATTATCAAAACCAGATTCTTCAGCAAGCTTTGTCCAAGTGACTAGCTTCTCAATGGGTTTGTCAGGTACGAATTCGATTCCAATCCGCATTGAATGAAACTCCTTCAGAGTCCTGTGGGGGCCTTCTCCACCAATATAAGTTATCGTTTCTTGATTTGACAGCATTATCTTGGATGTAAATCAGCTTCTTGCATTACATATCGAAGGGTTTATTGAGCCAGCTGCGGCTTAGCGGAAGGAGAGGGAGAACAGATGCAGTCTTTGGTGCTCACGCAAGATGGACTTCAGCTGGCTGATACTCCTCGCCCTGCCCTAATGCCTGGTAGTGTCAGAATTGAAGTTAGGTCTGTTGGTATCTGTTCAACTGACATTGCCATCTGGAAGGGTGATTACGATGTTAAGTTGCCTCTTGTATTGGGACATGAGATTGCAGGCGTAATTCATGAGAGCTCAGTTCCTGACCTCAAGATAGGCATGCCGGTAACAACTGAAGTCGATGTTCCCTGTGGTAGATGCTGGTACTGCAGGCACAATCAACCTGCCTTTTGTAGCGAAAAGGAAATCTTGGGGATAACTACAGATGGTGGATTAGCGGAATATCTCAGTGTTCCAGCAGAGCTTGTTCATCCGCTACCTGAAGGAATTGATATCACAAATGGGATTTTCGTTGAGCCTCTTGCATCAGCCATCAAGACCTATGAGAAAGCACCAGCTAAACATGATGAGCCAATTGTGATTATTGGGAGTGGAAAACTGGGTCTCCTGGTAGCTCAAGTTTACGATGCATATGGTGCAAACGTCATTGTGGTAGATAATAACCGATGGCAACTTGGACTTGTCAGGCAACTTGGCATCCCGAACACAGTCAATGCAGCTACTCCCAATTGGAAGAAAGAAGTTCTTAAGCTGACTACTGATGTGGGCCCCAGAGTTGTAATTGAGTCAACAAGCAATGCCAGCGGAATTGACATGGCTCTTGATCTTGTGAGGGATGGAGGAATAATAGGCCTGACGAGCATTCATGGCGAAGATTACCTGTTTAATCCGTCCCACCTCGTTGAGCGTGAGATTACGATGTTTGGCAATTCCTCTGGACCCTATGCAAAAGCTGTTGATATGCTTGCAAAGGGTCGGATAGAGGTCAAACGTCTAATCACAAAGGAGTTCAGACTTGAAGAGGGAGCCAAAGCATTCGAGTATGCTGCAGAGCCCAATACTACCAAAGTGGTCATCAATATATGAGGAGTTAGTGAATGGAGCAATTCGATGTCGATTTACACATTCACTCCTTGCATTCAATCGGTGTCAGCAAATCTATGACAATTCCCAAGCTAGCAGAAGGTGCAAAAGAAAAGGGTCTCGATTTGATTGGTACTGGCGATGCCACCCAGCCACAATGGCTTCATCATCTGCGTAAGAACCTCATAGAAAAAGATGATGGGCTCTTCCACAAATCTGTAAGCTTCATACTTACTGTTGAGATAGAGGATGCGGAGTCAATACATCATCTTGTGATTCTTCGGGACTTTGAAGCGGTTTCACATCTCCGCAGGCTCCTCAAACACTCATCTCCCAATTTGGACCATGAATGGGGTGGTCGTCCTAGAGTCAACATGAATGGCGATGAGATAGCCGGCGCCGTCAGAGACTGCGAAGGGCTAATCGGCCCAGCCCATGCATTTACACCCTATAGGTCAATCTTTAGAGAAGGTCGATATGATAGTCTAAAGGGCTGCTACAAGGAGGAGGCTCCTCATATCCAATTCATTGAGCTTGGCTTATCAGCTGACACAGAGGTTGCTGATTGCATTCCAGAACTTAGAAACCTCACTTACATCACATCTAGCGACGCTCATTCACCTTCGCCTGACAAGCTAGGCAGAGAGTTTGTCAGAGTATCAATGAACTCTCCAATATTCGATGAGATTCGGCAGGCAATTCTAAGATCCAAAAGGCGGAAACCAATTCTCAACGTAGGGTTTAATCCTCGACTTGGAAAATACTATCTCTCATTCTGTTCGAAGTGTAGACGAACATTAATACTGAGAGAAGGAATCAAACCACCGGAATTTGATGACCTGAACATCTATCTCTCATGCTCTGACGCAGAGGGCCGCTCGCGACTCTTGAGGGATATCCATCGGCGTAAAGTCAAGTGTCCCTCAGATGGGCGTGCACTCCGACTGGGGGTCAGAGACCGTGCGATGATGTTAGGCGATGGAATGAGTATCTCCCCCTCACATCGCCCTCCATATCTGCATATCCCGCCTCTTCTGGACCTTATGACATCTGCAATGGGTATTAGGTCCAAATCTTCGAAAAAGCTGCGTGACTTGTATTCAACATTGAGGGAATCATTCGGCCCAGAAACTAC
>JAHQWZ010000206.1 GCA_029856425.1 Candidatus Thorarchaeota archaeon | reverse complement strand
ATGAAAAAGAAAGGAGAAAAAAATTTGATTATTTATTTTCTTTTCTCAAAAGTGTACTGAGTTCAGTTTTAAGTAAGTCGCGTATAGCTACACGAATCACCTCTGAACGATTGGGATATAAATTCATGTTAACAAGTTCTTCTATTCCGGAAAGATACGCTTCGGGAATATGACATGTTATTAACTTCATTTTTTTTTGTAAAACCCCTTTTAATATTCAAACTTATTGTTTTTGTTATATTTTACACAATTTGACAATATAATATATCAGTATAATACGACCATAATATATCTTAAAATCTTATTTTCTCTCTAATTTTTTTTTCCAAAATAAAATTAATCTTTTAATTATAGATCTACCAATGAACTTAAATGAAAATCAAAAATGAATACAGAGGACCGACCGAAACAAATGCTGGAGGTGCCCCAATCGATGCGATTAGAATTCCTATTGCAGCAAGCAGGCCAAAGACCCCGAAAGCCATTTGAGTCAGTCCGATGATTCTCAAACCAAACGGTCTATCAAGAATGGTGGCAGGCTTTTCGTTCTCTGACAATTCTCCTAACCTCCACGCATGCCAAGCATAGTAGTGTCGGCTTTTGTGCTTTTCAACCTTTGCGGAGATTTTGAGCAGTTCTTGATGGACAAGCACATAATGCTCATAAGAAAGATAGGTATCACTGAGGGCAGGCTTCATAAGAAGTACTCTGGAATTAGCGTGGTACCCATGACAGAGATTCCAATGCCGGATGACTACTCAAGGATAACTCAAGAGCCACCAAAAGACCAAGGCTGCTGTGAAAGATGCTGCACCTGTTGGGTACAATTGATTTGTGCAATCGTACTAATTTTCATACTTATTTATCTCATTTTCATCGCACAGGTGTTCATGATATTCTGACCATAATCTGAAACGCAAAAGCACAGGGATTTCTATTATTTCAATTGGAATCTGCTTTTGATGCAAAGGTGATTCCGGTTAGCTTATATTCCAAGGGATATCCCAAAAATCTGGACATGAATCACGGAGCTAAGTATCTGTGACAGAACCTGAGGATGACCAACTGAAGGACCCCGGACTAATTGAGAGAACAATGAGGGCACTGGAACTCACTCAGGGAGTCGAGATTGCCCGCCGTTATCTAGCAATGAATGCATTTGACGGGGCTCTCACCATGCTTGGACTTATTCTCGGTGGGCTCATCACCATGCAGACCACAGATCCCGAAGTGGTTTTCGATGCGCTTCTTCTGGCTGCTGTAGGAACCAGCGTCGCTATGGCAGTCTCTGGGTTTAGTGGATCCTATCTTGCAGAGAGTGCAGAGAGGGACCGTGAGGTTGAGGAAATAGGGAAAGCTATGCTATCGGACATGAGCAACACCATGTATGCAAGGGCGACGCGTACTACTTCTGCTGTTGTTGCTTTGGTTGATGGTCTCGCACCTTCTGTCGCCGCATTCATTATCATCGCTCCATTATTACTAGTGCCTTCGGGAATCCTCAGCGTTTCGGTTGCATTCTATGTTGCAATACTCGTCTGCATGGGGCTTCTCTTTGGGCTTGGAATCTTCCTAGGCACCATCTCAAGGAAGAATATCTGGATCTATGGAGCCAAGACACTTCTCGCAGGTATTGTCACTGCTATTCTTCTGTACATCATCTCGTATATCACAGGAGCTGCACATTAGCCATGCTGGATATCATTCCCAGAATCAAATTAGCTAATCTTCCGACTCCTTTGCAGGAGATGAAGAATCTCGCCTACTCACTAGATATGAAGTCCCTGTGGATCAAGAGAGACGATCTCACGGGCATCTCATTTGGAGGAAACAAGACACGTAAGCTCGAATATGTCATGGGAGATGCACTTGAGGCAGGAGCTGACACTCTGGTCACTGTTGGAGCCATCCAGAGCAATCATTGTAGACAAACAGCCGCAGCTGCTGCTCAGGTTGGCTTGAGATGCATCTTGCTCTTAGCGGGCGAGGAGCCAGAGGATTACACTGGCAATCTTCTTCTGGATAGGCTATTTGGAGCAGAGATTCAATTCTTCCCTGATGATGACTTCATGGGACTCTCTGACCGAATAGGCTCGGTCATTGAAACTCTCAAGGAACTTGGGCTAAGCCCGTATGGTATCCCCCCTGGTGCATTCATGCCCGTCGGGTGCCTGGGATATGTTCAAGCGATGCTAGAATTGAAGGAACAGTGTGAAGAAACGGGCCTGCGTCCAATGAAGATACTCCACCCAGTTGGAACTGGAGGCACACTTGCAGGCATGATTATTGGTGCCAAGCTTGCAGAGTTGGAAGCGGATATTATTGGAATCAGTGTGCTCCATGACGCAAAGACCATCATAGAACGTGTTCGAGAGATGATACTCAGGATGTTCGATGAGTACCCAGCACTCATCGATAAGTTCGAACCTGAGATTAAGGTGGATGAGCGCTTCATGGGGAAGGGCTACGGACTAATGGAGGATGGAGTGCGGAGCGCTATCCAGATGTTTGCGAAGTCGCAGGGAATAGTTCTCGACCCTGTATACACTGCAAAGGCAGGACTGGCGCTGCTCAGAATGGTCATGTCTGGTGAGATTGCTTCTGACGCTACTACAATATTTTGGCATACTGGCGGTTCGCCAGCCCTATTCAAGTATGGGTCAGAATTGCTAGATAGCTAGCAGCCATGAATATAGGCACATCTTCATCAACCTCAAGCTTTTTGTAACAACAAAGAGAGTCAACGCCAGTGCCCATCCTCCTTATTCACGAAAAAAGGACATGCTTTAATATGGTCTCAAAGGACAATAATTCAGTCTATGGGGGCATAGAATGATGCAGAAAACAGCTAAAGAATTCTCGGACCGTTTTGATGAAAGGCTGAAAGCAGCCAAGAAAGAAAAAGTTAGAATCGTCATCAAGGAACAGTACAAAGAGGCTTTCGAAATTCTGGAAGACTGTGAGAACTCTGGGCTTATCCCAGGTCTGATAGGTCCTCCAGGAGTAGGAAAAACATTATTGTTGAGAGCCTACGCAGAGAAGAGTAACCGTGACTTTGAATGGCTGACAGGCGATGAGGGGGTTCGCCCAGCACACTTGATAGGTTCCTTCAATCCAAGCTTAGTCCTGAGCAGAGGCTTTACACTCGAGTCATTTGATCCAGGCCCCCTTCTGAAGTCCATGATATTTGGAGGAGTATTTGGTCTCAACGAAGCTAACCGATTGGCTGAGTATGTCCAGAACAGCCTCCTCGAACCATTTGAGGAGTGGAGTGCAGTTGTACCAAGACTCGGTCGGATTAAGGCATCTGATGATTTCTTCCCGGTTTTGACAATGAATCCAGAAGAGATGGCCGGAGCCCACCGATTGAGCGAAGCACTGAGAGATCGTATCAGGGTTTGGATTAGACTTGGTTACCCGAGAAAGTCGACCGAACTCGAGATCGTGAAGATGAACTGTCCGGAATACACGCTATCGGACAACACACTCGAGAGCATCTATAGCCTCGTCTCTGCAACTAGAATGAGCACCGACATTGAGATACCTGCCTCCATTCGAGCAGGGATTTCTATCGCAAGACTTTCTGCAGAGATGACTAAACGTGAAGGCATGAAGAACGTCACACATGGAATTCTCTCCAAAGCAGCCACATATGTTCTGACAGGAGCACTGAGGTTCAGGCCTGGTATTGACCCTGAGCCAGCTGTCAACTCACTAGTCAGGAGAGCTCTGGGCTCAGGAGCACCAGACATCTCAGATGGCCTTGGTGGGAGTTCGTGATCAATGGCTCAACCAAGGATATCCCCACTCCCAAGCAATACTGTGCATTTCGCGCACGAATTCGTGAAGAGAATGCGGGCTCGATCCGACATAAAGATTAGACCAAGCGTAAGGCAGACACAAGCAATTCCTCAGCTTCTCTCTGCACGCTATTTTCGAAGTGGAGGTCTCACACTTGATGACTTCATTGAGGCAGCTGTCCGTACAACCTATCCTTCCGATCAAGCTATTGCCAGGATAATAGCTGAAGACATCATCCTTGGAAGAGAGAAAGAAAAAGAAACGCCTCAGCTTCAGCAACCTGAGGGGAGGACAATCTCTACAGTGAAGAGAAACGCTTTGGCAGCCGTCATGGAACAAATCAAGAGAGAGCAGGATTTGGCCAAGAAGATCGACAAAGACAAGGTCGAGGCGGGATTTGAGTATCTGCAAGACCTCAGAAAGAGAAAGGACACTGCTTTGTATG
The DNA here is from genome assembly GCA_029856425.1 of Candidatus Thorarchaeota archaeon. GTDB lineage: Archaea > Asgardarchaeota > Thorarchaeia > Thorarchaeales > Thorarchaeaceae > SMTZ1-83. The sequence continues at coordinate 43 of JAHQWZ010000206.1, read as the reverse complement.
ATGCCGCGATGCATTATCTCAACGAAGGCGATGTTGTCCTCCG
>JAHQWZ010000205.1 GCA_029856425.1 Candidatus Thorarchaeota archaeon | reverse complement strand
CCATGTTGATTTTCCGCGCTGGCTGGCCCCCCGCATTGTAGGGCGAGTTTGGATTGAACTGCTGACCTGTCATTGCAGTCACAGCATTGTCCAAGACGAACAGTGTGACGTTTGAGTTATGGTGGATGAGATTGACGATTCCGGGTAATGAAGCGTGATATAGGGTTGAATCCCCTACCATTGCTATCACTTTATCCTCGAGAGCCAACTCCATGCCTGCTGAAACGCCGAGCGAGGCTCCCATTGCAAGCATCGAATCTGAGAACTCGTTAGGCGGCAGGAATGCCATTGAGTAGCAGCCTATGTCGTTATTGAAAGCGATTTTCTCGCGGATTCTCAACTGCTGGAGTGCCTGCCGAAAAGCCCAGAGAGTCCCTCGGTGTGGACATCCGGGACAGAAGATTGGAGGCCTATCAGGGAGTACTTCCTTTAGTCGATTCGCCTTTTCCAGCACAGTATCGTAATCCATACTTGGTTTGGTGGACAGCACATCTGCCAATACTTTCTCCACAATTGGCACATTATATTCAAGCATCTCAGAGAAGTGCCCAGACTTCTTTCCTATAATCTTGAGAGAGGGATTTGCATCTTTGGCGATAGCAGTGATTTTTGTTTCAAGATAAGGTGTTAGCTCTTCCACCACAATGAGGGTCTTTAGAGGCTTGATGTACTCTGTAAGTTTCTTCTCGGGCAAAGGATAGATTGTTCCCAGCTTGAAGACTTGTAGGGTGACACCTAGATTTCTCATAGCTTCTTTTGCATGAAGGTAGCAGACGCCAGCAGTCAGGATTCCAGTTTCTCCGTCGCCCTTGTCAATGAAATTGAATGGGGTTTTCTCGAAATCTTCTTTGATGACCCTTACTTTGTCAAGCAATTTTGCCTTTAGAGCACGGGCAACCGCTCCAACTGTGAAGTACTGACCCTTGACATCAGCCCAACGATTCTTCTTGAATGGTGTCCTGTTCAAATCTCCAAGCCTGACCATTCCCCTCTGGTGATTGACTCTTGTTGTTGTTCTAATGATAACTAGCGACTTGTGTTTCTCGGAAATCTCGAATGCCCATTTGACCATGTCATGCGCTTCTTGAGCATTAGAAGGTTCTATCATGGGGATATATGCTGATTCGCCGAAGTATCGGCCATCCTGTTCGCTTTGAGAAGAGTGAGCAAACGGATCATCAGCAATCAGACAGACACATCCTGCATTCACGCCGACATATGCAAGGCTAAACATTGAATCGCTTGCAACATTCATTCCAACACTCTTCATGGAAGTGAACGCGCGTTGGCCTGCCATCGACGCTCCAGCTACAGTTTCCAAGGCCACCTTTTCATTCGATGCTATATGCATCTTATAGTCACCAAAGTGGTCCAACACCTCACCGAAAGTATCGAGAATCTCAGAGACAGGAGACCCCGGATAGAACGATACGACCTTGGCATCAGCTTCAAGAGCACCTCTTACTATGGCCTCATTCGAAAGCATAAGTGCAGGTCCACTATCGGTCCGTTTCACATCATCCACTGTCATTACTTCTTTCTCCAGTAATCCGCCTCATATGGAATAATGTCAACATGCGACCACTCAACATAAGCATTCGGCTATGGCAAACTGATTAATAGCACCATGTGAAGCTTCAAATCCTCCATTTAGAATTCTCATTTCATGGGTGTTGTTATTGAGTCCGGCAATCAGAGATCTTAAAGAATCAGACATGGAGCAGGTCAATGCAATTTGCTCCACAACATGGGGAGGCAATGATTACATCCCTGAGGTCTTGCCCTACTGGATTATCAATCAGGATTACATTGTTAGAGGTCTCTTTGATGATGATTTGCTGCTTTCTATTTGCACACTCCACATCGTGCCTTCAACGGATATAGGATATATATCTGGGCTCAGAACAAGAGCGGAGAAGCAACGGGAAGGTTATGGCAAGGTTGTGACTGAGTCTCTCATAACGACTGCGAGAGAGAATGGTGTGAAGCACTTGCTCTACCTGACCATCAATTCTAATGAGGCGTCTATGGGTCTTGCCAAGAATCTGGGATTTTCTCTCATAGAACAGTATGGCTCCTTTCATCTCCACTCGCCTTTCCCTTCGCATCCCACTCCAAGTCCAGCCCTCATCCCGATCAAGACGAATCCAGAACGTCTTGATGAGGTGGTTAGGACATTTCCATCTTTGATTCCCAATGACTACATCCCATTTGATTTTCAATTCTACAAGAAGACCCTCAATACCTTGAGACGTATCTCTGAGAGAACGGACTATTACCTTGTGATTGATAATGATGGGCAGCCAGGAGGCTTATTTTACAGCTCTCCGTTGCGAGAGGATCGAGGGGAGCAGGCGATTTCCTATGTCGTGTACACAATCAATAGAGCCATATTTGTGGATATGATGGCGCGGATTGTTGACGAAGTGCAATCTATGGGGGCTACAAGAGTCACTTTCATCATGGGCCCCAATGCAACCAAGTGGGTTGCAGAATTAGGATACGTAGACTCTGAGATAGGCACATGGCCCGGCGAATTTTTAGAAAGAAGACTCCTCCTCTACGAACTTCAGCTTAAGGAAGAGAGAAGTTAATACGCAATGGTCCATAGCACTAATCATGACCCGGCGATTGTCTGTCAAAATACCTAAAGACTACAAGATCATGTTCGAGAGGGCTAACAAGGAATACAATCTTGGGTATGCTTCATTCCCTGAGTTCATTAAAGACTGCATGCGAAGACGCCTCAAAGAAATTGAAGCATCACAAATGAAAGGCTCTTAGTTTATCCCTGGACTATTCGGCTCCTCTTTTTAGTTGACATACAATCAATTACATCTTGCATAGTCTTCACAAGCTAGCCGCCCGGGCTTCCATGCCAGGGAGAGTCTTTCCAAAGAATATCCCAGATATCGTCCTCAGTAAGGGTTTCTGGTTCAACAACCGCTCTGTGAAGCTCTTTTAATAGAGCGTGGTGCCTGACCTCATCTTCCCGAATCATCAAAGCAATGGTTTTGACCTGTTCGCTATCACTCTTCTCAGCAAGCTCTTGGTAGGTTTCAATTGCCTTTGCTTCTATCTCGATGTGCTTTGCGATGCCCTTCCCAATCTTATCAAGTTCCTTCTCGCTGATAAACGGAGTTGGGCCTTCTACTGCTCTTCGAAGAGCTTTTAGCAGGGTTGCATGCTTGTTGGAGTCCATGGAGACTCCAAGGAGTAGATCCTTGATGAAAAGGTTACCAAGCTGATATACATTCTCTTCTACTATCTTGATAATCTTCAATTCCATATCGATTTGCTTATCGATGAATGCGAGCGTTTCTTCCTTGTTCATTCTCATACCACTCCTTATCTTTGGTTGACCTGCTTGGCGTAATAATTACTTAAGACTCTTCACACATGGTCGATGCTGACAACCTCTTCACAACTTATATCAGGATTGATGCATCATCCTGACGCTGAACATCGAGTTTCTAAGACCTGACAATCGGAGCTACGCAAAATCACAAAGGTAGTGATATACACGGCACCCGAATGTCCCCATTCAAAGAAGCTAAAGGAATTTCTAGCCGATATTGGAGCCGAAGTTGAAGAGAAGTGCATTCTTGCTGACGCTGAAACATTAGCTGAGCTGATTGAGGTTAGTGCCCAGAGAGCCATTCCAACAGCGGTACATGGAGATGACGTGTTTGTAGGATTCGATAGGCGAACTGAGCGTAGACTCAAGCGAAAGATGGAGGAGTGAGAGATTGTATGATTTGGTAGTCATTGGTTCAGGCGTCACAGGCTATGGGGCTGCCATGTATGCGGCTCGGTTAGACCTTTCTGTTGCTGTCATAGGCGACGTTGATGGAGGTACAATCACATTAACTGACGATGTAGCAAACTACCCCGGCTTCATTCAGCTCACTGGGAAGGAACTTGCAGATAACATCAAAGCCCATGCTCTTGACTACCCAGTTACAATTGAGAGTGGCAAGGTCGAGGATGTAATCCGGGATGCTCAGGGTTTCTTCTATGTTATTACATCAAACAAGACATTCCTCTCAAAAGCTCTACTCTTTGCAACCGGAATGCAGGAACGCGAACTGGAAGTTCCGGGTCATGATTTACTAAGGAACAAAGGGGTTTCTTACTGCGCTCTGTGCGATGCCCCGCTTTTCAAGGATAAATCGGTGGCTGTGGTTGGTGGTAGCGACAGTGCTGCCAAAGAAGCGCTATTGCTAGCTAAGTACTGCCCAAAGGTCTACATGATTTACCGTCGAGAGAAGATTCGCCCGGAACCAATCAACGCTCGAAGAATAGAGAATGAGC
>JAHQWZ010000204.1 GCA_029856425.1 Candidatus Thorarchaeota archaeon | reverse complement strand
CAGGACAGGATTGATGAGGTCCTAAAACACGCTGAAGGTGTTGTCGATACCGACAAATGGTGGTCTAGGAAGCTTGATGATGGCGAAGACCCACACGACCTACACAAAGAGCGGCCTATTCCCTAGAATTTTAGAGGATATCTTCCTCTCTTCTCAGCATAGTCATACATCTCGAGTATCTTCTCAGGGGTAGAGTCTGGCTGTATATTGTGCGCTGGAGCCAGAATGTAACCTCCTCCAGGTGCGAGTGCTTTGAGACGAGTGTCAATCTCATTTCTCAGGTCATAAGAAGTGCCTCTCTCAGACATTGCGCGTTGAAGGTCTACACCTCCATGAAAGGTGAGTCTATCTCCGTATTTCTCCTTGAGATTAGTAGAGTCCATCCCCTTTGCGAGAGGCTGAATCGGATTCAGAATATCTACGTCAACCTCTAGCAAATCCTCTATCATTGGTTCGATTGCTCCACAGCTGTGATAGAGAATCTTGACGTGAGGAGCTCTTTTGTGAACGTCGCTATAGATCCTCTTGTGTCTGGGTTTGACGAGTTTCTTGTACATACGTGGACTCATGATTAACCCATCTTGATGCCCAAGATCATCGCCAACTTGAACTATATCCAGATAGTCCCCTGCTTCATCTAGCAGAACTCGGTTCATGTCCAGAGCCAGTTCCATTGCCTTATCCATCATGGCTTCCGCAAGCTCGGTGTGTTGGCCAAGATCAATCAGGAACTTGTCAAATCCACGCATATAATGCTCGCAGATTTCGAAAACGCCCCATGGACCACCAACCATACCTACCACTGTGTAGTCGGTTTCATTATGTAGATGCCTTGCCCATTCAACGACACCATCCATCCTTGAGGGGTCGTCCGCATCAGGCCACTGATATTCTTCAACTTGCTCAACTTCAGTGAAGTCTGCCCATGGAAAATGAGTCACTTCCCAATAGAGCCCTATGTATTTCCCACGAAATCCATATTCTGTGTCTGTGGAGCCATCAGGATAGGTCTTCATCTCGAAACTGGACGACGGATTCATATAGACGCGGCGAAAATCCACATGGAGTCTTCGTAGCATCTCCTCCGAAATCCTCCATGCCTCCATTATTCCCCATTCCTGATCCTCTTCAGCAGTTATGCCTAGATGGTCACGAAGGTTGCGATAGGCTGCTGATGTAGTCCAATAATCAATTGGTACTCTGTCTGGCTCCTGATGATTCACGGCCTTGTGGAATCTCTCTCTTGGCTTCATGCTGCTTTCTCATTGTTCAATCCGAATATTAAAAAGCCGCTATCCATACAGTTGGACTTTAAGAAGCATTAAGACCGGAGTGCTTAATTAAGCTGCCAGCAGTCACACTCCAATCCCTCGATGAAATGGAGTGTCCTCCCATGGTTGACGTTGGAGAGATAACGACGCTGCTGACCGATATAGTAGGTCCTGACCGAGTGACAGACCGTGATTTTGATCTTATTCCCTATAGCAGAGATCTTAGCCCAGCCAAGCAGAAGCTACCGTCCCATGTGGTTATGCCGGAAACTCGCGAAGAGATTCAGAGTATATTGCAGATAGCCAATGACATTGATGTGCCAGTATATGTTAGGGGGGGTGGAACCTCGCACTGGGATGCTTTTCTTCCTCAGGTGGCTGGTCCAAGTATTATGCTCGACTTAGGACGGATGAACAAAGTTCTCGATATAAACGAGAGGGATTTGGTCGTGACTGTCCAACCCAACTGTACATGGGCGAAATTGGACCACGCACTACGTAATAGGGGTTTAACTTATCTCTGCAGTGAAGCAGGCGGCCCTGCTATGACTGTCGGGGGCTCTGTAATGAAGGCTGGAGGCGGGCCGCATTCTACTGCCAAGTTTGGATTTCATGGCAATCAAGACGTGATAACACTAGAGATGGTCTTGCCAAATGGCGACATCGTCGAAACGGGCAGCGCAGCGTGGCCCAGTGCAGGCAAATTTGAACGCCAATGCTTGGGACCGGATCTAGCTGGGATGTTCATAGGAGCAGAAGGAATACTCGGAATCTGCACAGAATTGACACTTCGAATTCGTCCTGCAGTAGATATCAGTGAACGAATGACTGCTATATTGCCAAAGCTTGATGATGTGATAGAATTTGGTCATTTCATCAACCGACATGTTGGTGATGAGTTCCTTCAGGGAATCTACTTATGGGTTGATCCAACAGCTCCTGATGTTTTCTTTTTAATGATGGACATATTTGGATACGAGGACAAAATTATTGCACACCGTAAGAAGTTGATAGTGGACAAGATTAAGGAACTTGGCGGCGAGATCGGGGACAGAGCTCCAGCTGATGATTACTATGGTCGCATTCTGACGGGCCTGACAGACCTCTTCAAAGCGGGAGTCTGGCACTTCTTTGGCTCGGGATCACTGAGAATTGATGACATACCTTTCCTCTACAAAGTGTGGAAAGAGGAAGTCATTGAGAAGAGAGGCTACACAAAGGCTGGCTTCGGTGGACAGGTCCTTCCACGCAGATGGTTGGCTTTCATGGTGACCAACTACAAGGAGCCAGAGGAATGGAACGAACTTGTAAAGATGTGTGATGAGATTGATGAGATAGTCCTCAATGGGCCAGTTGTTCCGTATGGAATTGGCGGTCGAGATGGGCTGCGTCAATTTGTTGCAGCGAGGGACACAGGCTACTACCGATTATTGAAGACACTCAAGAGGACATTAGATCCAAAGAATATCCTGCAGCGCGGCATATTCATACCTGAGGAGGAATTCTGATGAGAATTGAGGAATACAAGGACATGATATATGCATGTGGAAGATGCAACTTATGTCATGGAACTGATTTCGATGAGAGATGCCCGGAACTCTTTACTCAGTACTGGGAGTCATCAACCCTGAGGGGACGTATAGCCATTGCAAGGGGAATTCTGGAGGGAAAACTCGATTACTCGGAACAAATGGCTGAACGCATCTTTGGCTGTTTCATGTGTGGTCGATGTCAAGAGGAATGTAAGAAGGCGGCGGATATTAGTACTGTCGAGATTACGAAGGCCATGAGGGCAGATTTCGTTGATAGAGGGATAAAGATTCCCGAAGCTGGCTCGAAGATGGTGGATACCGTTCTAGAATCAGGGAACATTTTTGCCGATTCTCCTGCCGTTCATGCAAAATGGGCAGAGGACTTGGAGTTCAAAAGAGATGCTAAGACCTTATTCTATCCGGGTTGCCTAGCAAGTCATCGTTTCAAGGAGAAGACGAGAATACTTGTTGAAACCATGCAGGCTGCAGGTTATGAACTCAATTTTCTTGGAGATAAGCAGAGATGTTGTGGAACGCCATATTGGATAACAGGCAGGGTTTCTGCTGCAAAAGATACTGCAAAAACCTTCGTCAACATGCTTGTCGAGATGGGAATTGATGAGGTAATCACACCATGCCCTAGTTGTTTTAGAGCACTTGATGAGGAGTATCCAAAGCTTCTAGGTACGGAAATGCCATTCCGCGTTAGGCACACCAGCGAAATCCTTCGAGATATTGTAGAGAAGAAGAAACTGAAGTTCAGGGTGTCCATCGATAAGAAAGTGACCTATCATGACCCTTGTGAAATTGGTAGACTTAGAGAAATCTATGATCCTGCGAGAAAAGTGCTAGGAGCACTGCCTGGCGTTGAATTAATTGAGATGAAACGCAACCGTGAGGAGGCATTCTGCTGCGGCGGCGGCGGAGGTGTCAAAATCATGTATGAAGACCATTCCAACAAAGTTGCCAAGGAGCGCATTGGAGACTTCATAGAAACTAATGCTGACCTGCTTACCACAATATGCCCTGCATGTGAAATGAATCTCACCCATGGGACTTATGCAGCTAATATCGAAGCACGAGTGATAGATGTTGCTGAACTTGTAGCTGTTGCGGCTGGCATAGTTGACAAGGAAATCCTTGAAACTGACTACTTCCCAGATGATTAGGCCTGACCACTGAGTTCCTTACCCAGATTATCCGCCGACAGCCGCAATCATGAATACAATGAGGTCCCCAGGTGAGAGCTTTGTCATTTCTCCTTGATGCGCTACCATATTCTTCCCGTTAACTATGACAATCGCATCCCGCCTTAGTTTTCCTTTGCCTTTCTCTTCAAGGTACGGCTCGAATCTCTCCCCATGAGATATTCGAAGATCGTCAATGAGGTCTCTAACAGTAGCTCCTTCAACAGTTTCAAAGCTGAACTTGTCATGCTCATGTGACTTGAGCCCCTTGTTCATGAGTTTGACAAAGACCTCGGTCATTGCTTTTGCATCCTTAATATTCAAGTCTAGATAGCTAAAGTTTA
>JAHQWZ010000203.1 GCA_029856425.1 Candidatus Thorarchaeota archaeon | reverse complement strand
CCTCGACCTGGACATGAGCACGCTTTGGCAAATGAAACAATAGTTTCCCAATTAATGACGTTGTTCAATGATTTTAATGTGAACACCGTATTCACTGGTCATATTCACATGTTCAATGTCAGTTTTAATGATGGAGTAAGATATGTGATTACAGGGGGAGCTGGAGCGAGTCTCTATGCAAGCCCTGCAAATGGGGGCTTATACCATTTCGTAAATGTCACACTAGCCAATTCCGATCTCATCATTGAGGCAGTGCCTCTGAATTCTCCTACTCTATCGCGCAGTCATATGGTAGTCAAATCAATAGATGAAGATGCAACTCTAAGTGTAGATGATCTTCTGCTGATGGATGTGATTGAGGGATTCTCATCATTTCAAAATCAATATGAAAACTGGAAAGTCTATGGTAAGTATAGTGGCGTCAAAGTCGAAGACCTCGTCAATCTCGTTGGCGGAATGGATTCAGATGACATTTTGAGAATCATATCGTATGATGGATATACTCAAGAATTCCATCGCAGTAACGTGTATCCAAATGCCAGTTGGCTCTCCATCCAAGGACACATGATTATCGCATTCGAGTACAATGACGCCCGAGTCCCAAGCTGGTCAGATGGATTGCGGTTAGTTATGCTTCCATCAGACGAAGGCTACAGCAACGAAGACTGCCTAAACACATCCGCACCTGGGATGGGCTATCACATCTACCCGTCTGCGGGGGCAAGATGGGTCAGGTATGTATCTTCTATTGAGGTGATAAGGGATTGAGTGACAAAGAGCCGCTGCTTGCAACCCGTGACATCATCACAGTAGCAATCCTAGCATCCTTAGGAGGAGCTCTCAGCACATTTGTTGGATACTTAGGCAACCTAATCAACCTCTCACTTGGGGTGCCATTCGGAGCAGGTCAGTTCATGGCAGGCCTTCATGTCTTCTGGATAGTTCTTATGAGAGTGCTTGTTCCCAAGAAGGGAGTTGGGACTGCTGGTGCTCTACTGAAGGGAGTAGTCGAGCTGTTCACCGGGAGTACACATGGAATAGTTATTGTCATTGTGTCAATAACTCAGGGTTTGCTTATAGATGCAGCAGCAACAATTGGAGGCAGCCCAAAGGATGGCGGAACCATATCAAAGCTCACTTGGTGGCTAGGAGCCGGCATATCATCATCATCAAATGTCATAGTCTTCCAGCTATTCTATTTCTCAGCAGTACCACTTGTGTATATTGCACTCATTGCAGTACTAGCTTTCTGCTCTGGTGTCATATTCTCAGGCTATTTCGCATGGGAAACTCTTGAGTTCCTAAATGACACTGGAGTAATGTCATACGATTTTATCACTTCAAGACCCCACGAACAAACGAGGAGTGGAATAGCGAAACGGAATCTACCTGCAATTGCTTTTGTCATGTTCTTGGTTTTGGGCTCGACATACTATGTAGTAGCAGTGGCGAACACATTTGCCAATCCCTACTCATGCGATGTGGTGGGGAAAGCGAACAATCCATATGTCTTCTATCCATCTTCATTTGCTGGTCAAGAAATCACGATTGAGGCCGAACTCATTGGGGCATATATTCATATTCCGCCAAAGAACTACACTGGTATTCTTGTGAGCACGATACTAGTAGCTGCAGATGTCCAACAAGACGCTACTGGTCTTCGAGTAGTAGCAAGGGATGGATATACTGCTCTCTTTGACTTAGCTACAGTTATGAGCGATTCAAGATTCCTTCTAGCAGAGGCAGAAGATGGTTTGTGGTTGATAGCTGGTGACTATGATGGTTCATTGTGGGTCAAGATGGTCACAAGGTTAGAAGTATACTAGGGAGATTCTATGCTACAAGCTCAAGGTTTGTCTTTCTCATATGATGGACTCAACACAGTCCTTGAATCCATAGAATTCACACTCAGCCCTGGGGAAATCGTTGGAGTGTTAGGACCTACTGGATCGGGGAAATCTACACTCGCAAAGATACTCTCAGGATTCATACCACGGATTATTCCTGGCGAAATCTCAGGTGATGTTTCCATAGGGGGTAAAGACACAGCCAACATACCAATTGCAGAATTGGCGAGGCATGTTGGATTGGTTCAACAGGATCCTGAGGGTCAGATTTGTACTCTGCAGGTATTAGACGAAGTGGCATTTGGACCAGAGAATTATCAAATTGAGCCCTCTATGATTACGGACATAGTTGCTGACTCCCTCAACTCTGTTGGCGCTACTCATCTTCTTGAACGCCCAACCTATGCGCTTTCAGGTGGTGAGAAGCAGCGTGTGGTCATAGCAGCCATGCTAGCATGTCAGCCGGATTATCTCATACTGGATGAACCTTCATCAAGCGTGGATCCGAGCGGTATTGTTCAGCTAAGACAAGTATTGCTATCTTTGAAACAGAACAATGTTGGAATTCTCTGTATTGAACATCGATTACCAACTGTTCTTCCAATTGCAGACAGAATTCTGGAGCTCAAAGACAGGAAATTGTCAAATTGGGTATCACAAGTAAGATCCCAAATAGAGCCCCCAATAAGTCCACAGCTCAAGGCCGCTGGTAGTCAGCCCACAATCTCAGTAACAGACTTGTGCTATTCCTATGGGGAAACTCAAGCTGTCAATCGAGTGAGCTTTGTTGCCTTTCCAAGTGAAATAATAGCTCTTATGGGCAACAATGGTTCTGGCAAGACGACTCTACTAAGCATGCTTGGTGGTCTACGGAAGCCAGATTCTGGTGATATTCAAATTAGAGATGCTCCAATTCGGATTATTTCAAGCCGTGATATGGCAAGACGTATTGCTATGGTTTTCCAAAATCCAAATCATCAGATATTCGAAAAGACAGTGTGGAAAGAGCAGATTCTAAATCTAGAAGTTCTCGAAATGGTAAGTGATAATCTACTGGAGGATGCCGAAAAGAATCTGAAGTCTGCTAATCTCGTCGGCATCGAGAGGCGCAATCCTTTCTCTCTGAGTCATGGTCAAAAGCGTAGATTGAATGTGACATCAGTTATTACGCATAATCCCTGCATCTATCTTTTCGATGAACCACTGATTGGTCAAGACTCCTTCGGAAGAAAGTTCGTATCTGAAATCCTTAGGAAGCAATCAGAGACTAAGGGCGTATCCATTATTGTTACTCATGACTCAAATTTCGTCCTGAAAAACTGTAGTCGAATACTTTTCATGGATAATGGCTCGATAATGCTTGATGGTGTTCCCAAACAAGTAATGGATAGACTTGAGAAAATGGGACGGTCAGAGTATGCAGATATGGGGGTGGAGTACTAAGTTGCATTCAAGATTCGGCTATGTTAGTCTTGACACCTTCCTGCACAGATTGAATCCTTCATTGAAGTTCTTCTCACTAATACTAATCGTTATGGGAATAATGATCTACCCAAGTTGGATTATCAGTGGATCAGTTCTTCTCATTATTCTAATTGGATTTCTAACAGCTGGGATCAAGCTGCAACTGAGCATGAAGCGTGTTAGATTTCTTATTCTTTTCTCAATTGTATTGCTAGTTCTTCAGGTGTTACTGACCCCCAATGGGACGATTCTCGCTTATTTTTTACCCCGAATTGGTGATTCCGGTCCCTTTCTCCCTATCACAGATTTCGGCCTAATACGCGGATTAGGAATCTCTTTGCGATTTCTGCTGATTGTGTTTGCAAGTATGCTATTTGTCTCAGTGACTAACCCCACTCTCCTATCTCACTCATTGACCAAAATTGGCATACCATATAGATATAGTTACAGCCTGATTATCGCCCTCAGGTTCCTTCCCCTTCTTGATTACGAAACCAACTCTGTACGAATGGCTCAAAAGTCTAGAGGCATCTCAACTCAGATTGGGGGCCTAAAGAAGACACTAAGAACAATTCGCTACACTTTCTTTCCTCTACTAGTTTCAGCCTTATCAAGAGTTGAGGCTCTTTCATTATCTATGGAAGGTAGAGGTTTCGGCTATCGTAAGGAAAGGACATACCTTCGTAGTTCGAAATGGACCCCCGCGGATTATCTCGTCATGATTCTTTCCCTGGGATTTCTTCTGTTTTGTATATCATTGCATCTGGGAGTCTTTCCGTTTAACATATAGCAAGGCCTTGACACAATCTTGAACAAGATTTTCTCCAAGTAGCGCCGTTATATTATGATTGGGCAAGCGTCTAGTGGGAGATCTAGGATGGACCCAATATGAATGATAACTCGGTGCTTTCCATTCATCGAGGAAGAAGCAAAGAGCGTATTAGAGAAAATTATGGAAGAGGCCTCAGATTATTACGACTTTGTACAAAGATTATGTCACTATGTTGTGAACGGATGAAGACCTCGTCGTTAAGACTTGGACTGGT
>JAHQWZ010000202.1 GCA_029856425.1 Candidatus Thorarchaeota archaeon | reverse complement strand
TCACTCTAAAGGGACCAGATGAATGGATGACTTGAGCGAGTTCATTCTGAGATGCAGCTAGGACATCTTCCCAAGTGGCATATTTGGATCTAAGCGCATTGAACGCCCGTTCGGTATTGATGTCAGCAGTGTTTTGAGATAGAATAGTGAAAATCAACTCAGCAATCGGATCCAATGCTCTCTCGATAATGACATCCCCATACTCTTGAATCAAGAGTCTGCAAATGATATTGACCTTCTTTTCTCCACCAAATTCGCCAGACACAGTATCACTCAAAACTGACAGGCAAGCCCTCTATATGAAGACACCACTTCGAGAATTGGATGTTGCCGCTTCAGAAGACTTTTGTTGGGATTTAGTTCTGAAAGTGGTGATTAGCGATGCGCGTAGTAGTTGTCTATGAGAGTACTAGGGGTCGTACAAAAGCAATGGCTGAAGCGATTTGTGAGGGGGTTAAATCCGCAGATGTAGATTGTGATTTGATAAATGCACCTGCTTTCAAGGGACTTGATGATGCATGTGCCTTGGCTGTGGGAGCATCCACAAGGATGAAGAGACCCCTTCCAAAGGTTCGTCAGATTATTTCTGAGTTGCAGCCACTCGATGGAAAACCGGTAGCAGCATTCGGGTCCTATGGGTGGAGTGGGGAGGCACCAGGATTTATTGGACAACAACTTGAATCACTTGGAGGGGTTCTTGTAGAGAGTCCATTGAGAGTGAAAGATTATCCAGATGACGCAGGAATTGAAGCATGCATGAGAATTGGCAAGAGATTGGCTGAGAGCTGCAAGTGAAATTATATAGTGCTCAATTGAGGTTGATTTAGCATAACTCTTATCACAATCCTGAAATTCGTTTCCGATGTGCACAAGAGATGGGATATGTTTCTAGACTAACGAGCTACGCTCTAAAGTATCGTCGTCACTTCTTTGGCTTTCTTGCTGCTGCAGGACTCGGTACCATATTCAATGTCATATCCCCGCTGGTTCTTGTTCAGATAATCGATTCACTGCTACCTGTGCCCACAATAGGCGGAAATGAGTTGTTTGCACTATCGGTTCTATATCTCGCACTCACTGTGGGCTATATGATCTTTGACTTGAGTGGGCGCTATATTGCAGCCCTGCTCGCACAACATGTCATCTATAATTTGAGATCCGAACTATATGACTCATTGATGGAGAAAGACCTAGCATTCTATGATGAGAATGAAACAGGACAATTGCTTGCCAGAGTCACAACAGATGTCACCACAATGCGTGAGTTTCTATTTTGGGGATACCGTGTCATATTCATTGGCATCATTACTATGATTGGGACATATCTTGTGATGTGGACCTTGAATCCTAACCTTACCCTCTTCATGCTCCTCTTAATTCCATTCACTGTGTTGTTTGTGTTTGTCTTTGCTAAGAGAGTCAGACCAGTGTTCTACGAGGCACGCAGCCAATATGGGGTGCTCAGCTCTGTGCTTACCGAAAACATTGTAGGTATGAAGGTTGTTCAGTCATATGCTGCAGGAGATAGGGAATATGAGAGGGTAGAGAAAGAGAATCTTGGATTCCTTGAACTCCGAGTGGAAGCAATGAGGCTTCTTGCATTCTATCGCCCACTATTGCCAACTGTCTTTGGCATAGCCACTGGCTTCCTAATCTATCTTGGCGGATTTTCCTATGTTCTAGGGGATTTATCATATGGCGTCTTTGTGGGATTCCTCTCCCTTGTGGGAATGTTGATTCTTCCGGCTAGATTCCTAAGTTGGGGAGTTGGTATGTACCAGAGGGCATCGGCAGCTGGTGAAAGATCGTTCTACATCCTAGATCATCGTGATGAGATTATGAATCCAGAGATGCTAGTGGAAATAGACCAGATTGAAGGCAGAGTCGACTTTGATGATGTCTATTTCAGTTATCGAGGTGGGAATTACATTCTGCGAGGCATTGACCTTCACGTGGAACCAGGCCAAGTGGTAGCGCTACTTGGCGGAACAGGATCCGGCAAGACCAGTCTAATCAATCTAATTCCAAGGTTCTACGATGTTGATGCCCGTGGAATAGTAGTGTATGAAGAGCGGCCTCACCCCGTTAGTGATAGGCACTCAATAAAGATTGGAGAACACTCTTACAATCTTGATGGCAATTCAGTAGAAATTGAGGGAGAGCTGTTTCCTATTATCAAGCCTGGTAGGGTTCGAGTCGATGGAATCGACGTTCGTCAGCTGAGGATTGATAAGCTGAGAATGAGCATCGGCATGGTACACCAGGATCCCTTCCTATTTTCAGCGAGTATACGTGAGAATATCGCTTTTGGTAGACCAGAGGCCTCCATTGAGGAAGTGGAAGCAGCTGCAAAGGCGGCAATGATTCACGATTTTGTGCTAACACTTGATGATGGATATGATTCGGTGATAGGGGAACGCGGAGTAACGCTCTCAGGAGGACAGAAGCAGAGGGTTGCAATAGCTAGAGCTCTGCTCGCAAATCCGAGAATACTGATTTTGGATGACTCAACAAGCTCTGTGGATGCAAAGACAGAGATGATGATTCAACAAGCCCTTGAAAATCTAATGGTAGGAAGAACGACATTCATAATCACACACAGACTCAGCACTATTCGCAATGCGGATCTTATTGTGTTGATGGAGAGGGGCCGCATTATGGAGATGGGCTCACATGAAGAACTGCTTGCAAGAGATGGATTGTATTCAAATATTCACAGTACGCTAGCTCAAATGGAGGCAGGCGCGCCATTCTTGGAAGAAATTGCGGGAGGGGCTAATGAATGAGTGGGCATATAGTGGCAGACGAGGAAGAACGGACCTATGCATATTCAGATGGAACTCTGATGGTGCGAATGGTGAAGTATCTTGTCGCCTATCGAGGTATGTTTGTATTCGTAGCACTCCTCGTAGCATTAAGCATCACTTTTAGTACATGGACTCCTTTTGTGCTCCAGCACGGAATCGACGTGGATTTTCAGAGCGGAGACCTAAATGCTCTCATGTCCACAGCCGCTCTATATGTCGTGCTCCAAGTTATAGTATGGCTAACCAACTATGGATATGAATACCTCATGTCTCTTATGGGGCAAAGAGCTATTTTCAGGATGCGCCAAGAATTGTATCAGCATCTTCAGATAATGTCCCAGGACTTCTATGACAAATCATCATCTGGAAGAATAATATCTAGGCTCATCAACGATGTGGAGAGGATGAGTGAACTCCTAACTGAGGGATTAATCAGCACATTCGCGCAGGTCTTCATTGTCTTTGTTATTGGAGCCGTCATTTTCACGGTAGACACACAGCTTGCCATTGCATCCCTTGCTGTTGTTCCAATCCTGCTGGTTGCGACTATCTACTTTAGACGGAGGCTGCGAGAGACCTATAGGCTAACCCGCAAGACCATTTCGAGTGTCACTTCATACCTGGCAGAAAGCATCTCAGGAGCGAAAGTCACTAAGAGCTTTGCACGGGAACCTCGAAGTGTTGCTCATTTTGCAGAACTGAATAGAGATGATTATCAATCCAACGTTGATGCAGGAAAGGCTATTGCTTCATTCTTTCCGACCATCAGGTTCATCGGCGGACTAGGGGTATTCCTGATAATTCTTCTAGGCGGATATCGCTTAATCTTGGGCACAATAACCCTGGGCACAGTAGTGCTCTTTATTCAGTTTAGTGACCGGTTCTTCAGACCAATCTTGATGATTGCTAATTTCTATACCTCAGTACAGAGTGCTTTTGCGGGTGCAGAACGTGTATTTACGGTGATGGATTCGCAACCGACCATTGTGGATTGCGAGAACGCCATACAGCTCCCTTCACTAAAAGGACGCATCCGTTTTAGAGATGTCACCTTTGGTTATCTTGAAAATACTCCAGTGCTTCATAACTTCGACCTCGAGGTTCAGCCTGGCGAAACTATTGCAATAGTAGGGGACACGGGAGCAGGAAAGACTACTGTAGTAAGTCTCCTCAACAGGTTCTATGAAGTGGGGGAAGGTGCAATTGAGATTGATGGTATTGATATACGAGATGTGACCCAGGAGTCACTCAGAGCAAGGATTGGACTCGTGCTTCAAGACCCCTTCCTGTTCATGGGCACTGTAAAGGACAACATCAGATACGGCAGCCCAGATGCAACAGATGAAGAAATCATCGAAGCCACTAATGGCATCGGAGCTAGGAGATTGATTGAGAACCTTGAGGAGGGTTTCGAAACAGAAGTTGGCGAGAGAGGAAGCAGACTCTCTGAGGGGGAGCGGCAGCTTGTGAGTTTTGCTCGGGCGCTGCTAGCCAATCCCAAGGTGTTGGTGCTTGACGAGGCTACAAGCTCCATTGATATCTACACCGAGCATGCCATTCAGCAG
>JAHQWZ010000201.1 GCA_029856425.1 Candidatus Thorarchaeota archaeon | reverse complement strand
CACTCAAATCACCGCTCTCAAACCCATCATAGAATAAGAACACGTTTGAGCTATCGTTTGGCGGACTACTAGCCAGGGGATTGCCGTAGTAGAGATAGTAACCCGAATCCGAAGAAGATGCTGGGATAGACGCTTGTGTCCTGAACCATATTTTCGTAGAAGCACTATTCCAACTTGAATCGGTATCCAGAATCCTATCCAGCTCTGTCCATTTCGATCCATCCCAAAACACCATGCGAATGTCATCTCCAGTTGCCAGGGATTTTCCAGCGCTCACCAAAGATGCATGATTGAAAGTCAAATGAACTGAGTATCCATCAGGAACTTCGGATGCACCAGCGGAAACTGTTGCCTTTCTTCGATAGCTCCAATCCGAATCGAACCAGGCTATTTGACTCTCGTCACTAAGGCTGTAGAACGTTGAAGGGGTATTTTGATTTGTGAAGGCTGTCAAGAGCCAATCTACTGTTCGAGCGCTTTTGGATACTCGTGCATCATCGATTAGACCATCCCACTCTTGGTCAAAACCAACTGAGCCTGGATTGTTGCCTATATGAAGGACTGAGGCACCCATCTGAGTTGAGCCTGTATAGGAGGCGGAACCTTCTATGACACCATCAACAAGCAGATAGAGCATCTGCCCAGTAGCATCCGCAACACCTGCTACATGATGCCACTCACCATCATTGACCAAGCTGTATGATGTACTCACTTGCTGGGTGTTGTCGACGAAGAATGCCAAAGTTGTATCATCTAGTTTCCCAAGCCAGTAATTCCTTTCACCAACGACATCCCACTTGGCAAGGATAGCGTCAGATGTGCCATCAGTATTGTCTGTTCGAATCCAAGCTTCTACAGTCACACTTCCCGGCAAAGCAAGGCTATTGTCATGGGGAACCTCGACTCGACGCAACGTCGCGCCATAAAACTCTGCTGACATATCGATTTTTCCTGCAACATAGCCTGGCTCATTACCTGGGGGCTCACCAGTTCCATCATTACCGAATGATGTACTATCGAAGTTGGTGCCTACAGGGTCTTCATCTAAATGCCATACTCCAACATAGTCTTCATCCCATACGCCTTCGACAGTTTCTTGATTTCCAAGATACCTGTTTCCGTAAAGCATCACAATTTCCGTGTTCCTAGTTGATGAAAGGGCGGGAACTCGTACCCAAGCTATCAAGTGAGCATGAGTTCCATTTCCCGTGCGATCGAAAAACACCATCTCATGGTCTAGGGTTTCATGCCCAATCATGAATCCAATATCATCTCCGTCTGATTGGACATCAGTATGGAGATCTTCATCCCAGATGTCTATCAAAACTGGAAAGTCATCGAGATCCCCAGCCACATTCAGATAGTCTATGCTTATTGTCTTGCTATTCTCATAGCTATAGACAATGTCATCTGGTTCCGGAGTAAGAAATTCGACAAATAATCTGGATAGATCTGCTTGAGGATAATTGCTGGAACCCTTTACATTGTTCCAAGCAAAATCAAGGTTTGAGTGCGCATAGTCAAGCATTATGCAAACATAGTTGCCTCTCTGCCAGTCTGTTCTTGAAACGACTTTTTCCAACAGAGGACCAATGTTTGGAGACATATACCTAGAGCCAGCGCTCCATTGACTTGGTGTCCATACAATGTCAGTATCGATCCAATTGTATCGATCCCTCAGTTCAGGCAATCCGCTGGTGAAAGCGCTAACTGTGCTCTCATTCGCGACTAGTATTCGCATTCGCCCATCGAACGCGTCTACTAAATATTGTGCGCCGCTCCCAGCTTCCACCTCCAAGTATGCAGAAGTTATGGCGCTTCCTTGAGGTACGTCTAGAGGAAACTGCAGGCCAACTTGGTAGGCAAATGCTGTACTCCAGTCAGGAAAGGCTGAAGCGCTAGCCCCTACATTCAAAATGCCGTTATCCAGAATTCCATTGAGATCCAGTCCTGAACTCGGAGTGCTATAGCAGTCTCTGTTAGCACCATCTGGAACGTATGGGGAGATGGAGCCTGCGGTTGACCCCTTTACTGAAGCTCCATTTGCCTTTAGGTTGATTTGCTCTGGAAATGGTCTGACCTTTAGCCTGAGTTCGATCTCATCCATGTAAACAGCATGGGAACCTCCAACTCCAGGTTGACCGCTTATGTCTGTTCCAAGGCCAATGTCAAGAAGCAAAGAATCAGGGATAATCAATGACTGAAGATAAGATTGCGGTACAATGATTTTGGCTTCAATCCATGTTTCCACAGGATCTCCCGTATCAAACGCTTCCACTTTTCCTACATAATCTCCAAACCTAGCAAAGAGATGCACGCCGCTGTCCATATCCGACGTAGAACGGACATAGTAGAGAAACCTGACTTCACCTGAGTATATCTCTCTCCATGGTGCAGAGACTTGTTGACTCAGATATACCTCGTTTGTGGGTTCAAGCGGTGTTGTAGCTCCGTAATTTGCTTCGAATTCCCACCCCATGGTGCTATCATATCCCGATCCACTGCCGCCACTGAGTTCGAATATTCCATTGGTCGGATGCTGAGAACCTGTAGTCGGATCCGATTTTAGGAGGGTCCATCCATTAGGTACTCTGAAATTAATGCCATTAAATGCCGAATCAGGTCCAGTGAATAGCCATCGTTCGTTGTGATAGAGATCAAGATTTGGGTTGTTCAATACATCATCAACCCACATTGAAAGATCATCTATGCTTGTAGTCAAGTGTTAACCTATCCAACCTTCAGGTATTTCCATGGTCGTGTATCCAGGCATTGAGGAATCGAAAGAGGTTGTTCCATATCCGGAATATTGACCATTCAATGTGACAGGCAATGATTCTCCAGTGCCGTCAAAGGATCCTGTTCCTTCTGCCAAGTAGTTTGAACCATTTTCATTTTGAGGCTCTCCCAACCCAGAATCTCTAGCTTGGAGAATCGGACTCTCAATCGATGGGGCAAGAAAGAAGACTACAATCAATGCAATGGTGGCAACTCTTTTCATCCCAACCAACCCTTTATGTCTACAACTGACCCACCTATACTGTCACATACTTTCGGCAGGAGAGCGAACAGAGAGAGCTTGAAGAATTGAAAAATAAACTATTTTCGTCTATTCGATTCTATTATAGGGCAATATTAGAGGAACAATTGGTAGAGGGCTATGTTGCCAAGCACCAAATAACTAGAAACACGTGGTATTCCTCGATTGGGTCTATGCGACATTCCTTTGGAATTCGTGGAAAAGCGCATGTCAAGAATCTCATATGAGGGTTTGACGCCCTAGAACTCCCTCTATTGCCTTTTCCTATATCCTCACAAAATGCGCTAGTCAGGCCTCTGCCAATCCGCAATGAAGGATTTCACAACGTCTATCCAGTCCTGGACCATCTCTAGAGTGAACTCATATCCTTCAGGAACTTCAACGGTGCCTTCAGTGACAGCTTGATTCACCTTCGCCAGAAGATTGCTTGCTTCAGCATTCGCCAGGTCTTGGTAGCTCCTTATGCCCACATGGACTATCGCTTCTGAGTCTTCTTCCGAAATTCCTTCCAACCAGCAGAACCGACTCATTGCCTGCCACCTTGAAGCCACATCCTCAGATACTCCACAAATTCTAGCAACCTGAATGGTACCAGCTGTGAGCAGATCCTCAACAGTGGCTAATCCTCCTTTCCGGAGCTTTCCACCATAGACTGAACCAATTCCTTCAATAGTTTCAATAGGGAGCTCCCGGAGCTTTGCCGCTGGTTCTTCAACCTTGGGCATATATTCCTCAGTTGGTGACTTTTCTTTCAAGGTCTTTGCTGAAGACACGACTTCAGCACCAGCTGCGCCTCTTGAGCAAACCACTCCTGTGACTAGAGGCACCAGCAGTAATAGTATTAGAAGAGGATCCATTGTATTATCCGCCTCACCATGAGAATGAAAATGATTCCCAATACAACGTAATGAATCTTTGCAGGATTAGCCCCCTGAATTCTCTCTTTTTGCTCTGTCGATGGTTTTCCCAGAATCATATTATTAGTGCAAGCAGACAAATCGAAACTGCAGGTGTTACATGAAGTGCGGCTCCCCGGGACTAACATTGAGGTCTTAGTCAGTTCGAATATAATTGAGATTCGAGATGAGGATTTTCTGCAAAGCATAGAATATAGTGGGAAACGGTATGAGGACTTGCGTGATGAGATTCAGGGTACCATGCACAAAAGGGGTTGGGGCGTCACGGGGCGTGTCATCAAATATGTATTAGACAGACTTGGCATGCGCGAAGTAGACTGCTTTCCTGACGGTGAATTGAGCCAGGACCGACCTAGGGATTTGAGTGAGCTAAATGACAGCGTGAAGGAACTCGCTGGTGCTAGGGCTGAAGAAATCTCTGCTGAAGGTGAT
>JAHQWZ010000200.1 GCA_029856425.1 Candidatus Thorarchaeota archaeon | reverse complement strand
CTCGGAAAGTGACCGAAGCTGAGGGATGATCTCTCTTAGAAGTGCTTCATTATTGCTCAAAATTGCGAGATCCGCCTTGAGCAGTAAAACCTGACCTAGAATTCCAGGTAAATCCTCATACAGTGCCTTGTCTTCTAAAATTGCCAACGAAGGATATACTACTTCCTCTGTGCCACCGGATAAGACCTCGATTTTCGCAAGCTGATGCAAAAAGAAGAGTTCCATAAGAAATGATGACCCTTGCTGCTCATATATTCTAAGTCCTTGTTCAATACTACTCACCGCTAATGAAGAGTCACCTTGTTCTAATTCAAAAACACCTGTTACAAAATAAAACCATGCAAGTTGACTCTCATCTCCAGATTTCAAGATTGATTCACGTGACATGTCAATAAGGGCTTGAGCCTCAGTGAGCCTTTTCAGGAGAATAAGCGACCAAATCTGATTGAGTATAGCGCGATTTATCAGGTTTGGTCTACTCTTGAATTGATCCTCAGCCATGCGGCCCCACTCTAGACCAGAAGCAGGTTCGCCTATTGTATTGTAAAAGAGTGAAAGGTAATAAGAAGCATTTCCTGTATTCAAACCTGCTCTTTCCCGAATTGTGACAGCCCGAAGACAACCCCTGATAGCACTATCAAACTCTCCTCTTATTGCATCCAGAATACTCAGATTGTATAGGATCTCCGAATAGAATACAGGAATTTCCAATGAAGACTCAACAATTTGATAAGCTTGCTCCAGCAATTTTCTAGATTCTTTTCGGTCCTGGTTCACAATGATATTTGATTTCCTTATTAGAAGGTGTGCCATTCGAAGCTTATCGTCAAACTCCTTTGCAAACTGCATTCCTCTATCAATGCAACGAATAAGTTCTTCCGTGTCGCCATCCACCTGTGCACGTAATGCTAGGTGGTCATTCAAAACGATCTCATAGAAGCCAAATCTGGGATCACTATCTATGAGTTCTCGAATCTTTTCCATAGTTGTTGTCTGATACAGTGATGCAGGATAGTTCACCATGTCAGCCTCAAACTTCATGAAATTCATTTCAAGAGATATCCAATCTTCTGGTTGTGTTGCAAGGACATCATCAGCTAGCTCATGAACCTTCTTCACATCATCGTAGGTGCCCTGATATGCCGAAGAAAAGAACAGGTTTGGACCCAGTATTTGATGATGGCCATATTTCTCTCTAATCTTGTCAATGTGTTTGTAATCCAGTGCAATCATAGAATGATGAATTGCAAAATAGACAACCATAACCAGACTATCATTGTTGAGAACCGAGTCACGCAATCTTTGTACGAAGTCATAGTAGTCAGATGCAATCATCATAGTGGTTTCAAGTACATTCCTAGTTTCCTCGTCGATAAATGGAAAGTATTGAGTTATCGTTCCCAGGGGCTCCATCATTTCTCTCCCTCTAGCCATAGGAATCGCAAATTGCAGGACAGATATCCTATCAATAATTAGGGGCTCTCCTTAGAGAAAAATCTTGTTCAGAATCCAATTTGAAATCGCCACCATCTTTTCGCTACTCCGAGAGTGGCCTTTTAATTGCCGCATCTACCATAGACATAATCTGATTCCATCGATAATGCCTCATATCAATTGCATTGTAAGGACAACCGGCTGAACACGTACCGCATCCCTGGCAGAGTTCCTTTGCAATCCTCATGGTATCGTCTTCCAAAGTTGGAGCACCGTATGGACATAGGTCTGAGCATAGTTCGCATTGATTGCAAATCTCTTGATCTATCTCAGCGTATATTGGTTCAATTTCGAATCTACCAGCTGATATTAGAGATTGAGCCATGGCTGCAGCACCTTTTCCGCTAAACACTGCATTTCTGATGTCAGTGGGCCCTAGACATGCACCTGCAAAGAAGATGCCATCTTTGTAAGACTCCACTGGTCGCAGTTTTGGATGCGCACAGAGGAAGAAGCCATACCTGTCCGTGTTGACTCCAAGCGTTCTAGCCAGCTCCAGCGTTCCGGATGGCGGACGCATTGCCGTTGCTAATACAACCAAATCATAGGTGAAGCTGGTATTGCATCCAGTGTAGAGATCCTCTGCAAAAACTCTCACTCTATCCGATCCCAAATCGGTTTCCAATTCTGAAGCTTTTCCTTTGATGACAATTATGCCCATTTCCAATGCTCTTTGATAGAGCTCTTCATAGCCTGGCCCGTGTGTTCGAACATCAATAGCATAAATGAAAACCTCAGTTGCTGGATACTTTTCCTTAATCTGTGTTGCCTGTTTGAGCGAGTTCTCACATCCATAATAGCAACAATAGTCCTGTTCTGACCTTGGATCCCTTGAGCCCACACACTGGATGAATGCAATGCTTTGTGGCGTCTTCCCATCAGTCGGACGTTTGATTTTGCCATGAGTTGGTCCCGCAGCGTTGGTGATTCGCTCGAACTGCGCATTTGTTATGACATTTGGCAGTAAACCATATCCATACTCCCTAGATTCATATGGCTCGTATGGGTCACCTCCCGTTGCTACAATTATTGCACCAACATTCAGATCAATAACTTCATCTTCCATGTCGTGGATGATAGCGTCGGATTCACACTTTTCGAGGCACATTTTGCACTCGCTACATACAGCACAGCTTAAGCAGCGATCAGCCTCTTTGGCTGCCGCTGTTTTACTAAGCCCTAACTCAACCTCCGCGAAAGTGCGTCTACGGGTATTCTTGCCGGTGGTTCGAATCTTCGCTCGAGCTGCTGGTTTGATTTTGGTCGTATCGACCTGATTTGAGGATACTACTCTCGAGTCATGTATTCTTCCTTCATAAAAATCCGCACGGCGCAGATAGCGATCAATGGACTCAGCAGCTTCTTTACCCTGTGCGATCGCTTCTATCACACTTGATGGACCCAAAACCGCATCCCCACCTGCAAAAACACCAGTTAGACTAGTCTTCAACGAAACCTCCTCAACTGATAGCGTTCCCCAATCTGTGACATCTAGCTTCTCTAGCCCAGATAGATCAGTTCGTTGTCCTATGGCAATGATGACTGTGTCACTCCCTATTGTAGGACCTGATTCATTTGAGAACTTGGGTGCGAAGCTACCATCCGAAGCATAGACAGAGGTGCATACGGTTGTTTCTAGTCCAGCAACCCTACCATTCTTTTCGACAATTCTAGCGGGACCTAGACTACCAGCAATAACAACTCCTTCCGCCTCTGCATCCTCAATCTCCCAGTCATGGGCCGGCATTCGGTCACGAGATTTCAGGTCTCTGGTTTCAAGACAGACCAAAGTAACCTTCTTCGCCCCCAACCGTATTGATGTTCTCGCGCAATCTATGCCAACATTGCCCCCTCCAATTACAATGACTCTATTGCCAAATTCCTTCGGGTTCTTTCCCCTTTTTGTATCCCTCAAGAATGGGAGTCCTAGCATGACTCCTTTAAGGTCTCCACCGTCAAGCGTGAGCTTTGCTGGATTCTGTGAACCGATTGCTAGGAAGACTGCATGGAATTCCTTCTTTAGCTGTTTGAATGGGATATCAATCCCAATAGTTGTGTTAAGCTTCAAGTCGATACCATGTCCCAGAATCCAATCTATGTCATACATCGAAATATCGTTTGAAACTCGGTAGTTGGGAATGCAGCTAGTGATCATACCTCCGGGTGCGTCTGATGAATCAAAGACGGTGACGGGGTATCCCCTTTTTACAAGATCCAAAGCACATGTTAGCCCAGAGGGGCCTCCACCGACAACTGCAACTCTCTTCTTTTTGGTGGGTTGAATTCTCTCCGGCATGTCATGCTCGTTCTCAGCCACATAGTCAGCGACGTACCTCTTTAGGTGTCTTATAGCAACGGCTTCGTCATGCTCACCTCTAATGCAGTCTGTTTCACATGGATGATGGCAGACACGACCCAAAACACGCTGAAAGGGAGCTGATTCCCTCAAGACATCCAATGCCTCTTTTATTCTGCCATCCTTGTAGAGTCCAATGAATGCCTGATTATTAACCTTAGCAGGGCACGCATTTCGGCAAGGAGATATGCCACGCTTTTCAATCGTGTATGTATTCGGCACTGCTTGAGGAAATGGACGGTAGATTGCTTTTGACTCGGTGAGTCCAAAGTCGTACTGATTGGATATAGACATCGGACAGACAGCAATACACTCACCACAGGAGTTACATTTCTCAGAATCAACGAACCTTGCTTTCTTCCTCACCTTAAGCTTGAAGTTACCAACAAATCCGTCAGCCGCCTCCAGTTCGCTATATGTCATGAGATTGATGTTGGGGTGTTGCTCTACCGAGGCCATAATGGGTCCTAGGATGCAGATGGCGCAATCGTTCTGAGGAAATACCTTATCAAGAAGAGCCATCTGTCCTCCTATTGTGGGACT
>JAHQWZ010000199.1 GCA_029856425.1 Candidatus Thorarchaeota archaeon | reverse complement strand
AAAGGTAAGAGGCGAAATACTTGCCAGACTTGATCGATGGTACAATGAAACCAGAAGATTCTTGTTGGAACCATGGGCGGACCCGCTTACGTGATATAGGTTGCTCTGAGGTTTGGTGATATGGGCACGACTCCACTGCAGAAGAACACAGTCGCATTAACCACTCTAGCCATGCTGGCGGCGATGGGTATCGTTGTTCGGATGTTTATTCGTATACCAGTGATACCAGGCTTGCTTGATTTGACGCCAGGCTTTCTCTTCTCTGAGTTCGGTGGAGTCATTGGCGGTCTACCAGGAGGCGCACTGGTTGGTGCTGTTGTTGGCTTTGGAGGTGCAATTGCTGGTGGTGAGCCCCCATTGCTTCCAATGATTGGCAACATCTGTCTAGGGATTGGAACTGGTCTTGCGATTCACATCAAAACGGATCGGGATAGTTTGCTTTACATTATTCTGGTCATTCTTGGAGGAGGGGTAATTGGTGGCTTTATACCAAGCATGACTGTTTTTGCAGCTGTAACCGAATCTATCGAAATTACAATTGTGTATGCTACAATTGACATGTTTCAAGCATTCTTGTGGGCTTCTGTCGCCCTAGTGTTGGAGAAGTTAGTGATTCGGCCGATACTTGGTCAATACCTTTATCCCGCTTCAGAATTCCAAGAGCTTGCGCATTAAGAGGAGAGGAAATGACAGATCGCACTATAATGATAGACATAGGCAAGGACCTCTTCGGTGCAAATGAAGAGGCCGCTGCGCATAATGCGGAGCTGTTCAGACAAAGTGGAATTCGAGCTATTGACATTATGGGTTCGGTAGGTACTGGCAAGACCCAACTCATAGAAGCTCTCTGTGAGAAGCTGCGTGACAAATATCGAATCCTAATGGTGGCTGGTGATCTCGCTACGACAATAGATGCAGACCGTGTGGCATCACATGGAGTCGATACAGTGCAGATAAACACAGGTACTGCATGTCACCTGGACGCACGGATGATCCAAGTTGCTTTGAAGGACATCGAGCTATCTCAATATCAGCTCATTTTCATAGAAAATGTTGGCAACCTCATATGTCCAGCCGGCTACTCTCTTGGGGTTGACAAGAAGATAGTCGTTGTAAGTGTGACAGAGGGTCCCTACATGGTGAAGAAACACCCACTTACAATAAAACGAGCTGATATGGTGGTCATCAACAAAATCGATCTAGCAGATGCCATAGGGTTCGATATGGGAGCATTGGAAACTGATGTCCGAGAGGTTGATGCAAAAATCCCCGTCTATAGAGTCAGTTCAAAAACTGGCGAGGGAATTGATACTCTCGTAGAAGCTCTTGATTTCTAAGAGGCAGCCTCGGAATCAAGTAGGTCTACGAGTTCCTTTCGAACACCCTCAATATGTCCTGCCCCTAGGACTGCTACAATCTTACCGGGTACATCTTTCATAATGCTTCTAAGAGCATTTGCCACGTAGAGATCTCTCTGATGTATCAAAGCGTCTGCAAGGCCGGGATATTCTGAATAGAAATCTCTCATCAGGTTTTCAATTGCGCCCTCTTCCTTGAGCATTGACAGGACATCTGTGGCATCGCCCTCTTGAATGTCCCTTTTTGCATCTGGCACTACACCCATCAGACGGTATATTTCATCGAGGGGTACTCTTGTTATTGCCTGCATCGTCACGTGAATTGGTCTATCCACGAGAGCTATCTTGGCACCAATTTTGCGCCCCTCTTCAATGGCTGCCAGCATTTCTTCACCTACATTGGAACCCGTCATCTCTCCTAGACTTTTCTCAAGAATTGCCATGTGCTGGATCAGATCTTGAGCAACATCGCCAGTCGATGCAGGCTCCCAATTTTCCATAGTCTTGTCAGGGTCGATGAGCTGCTGGTATCTCTGGCGGTCCAGCTCAACAGCGACAACATCTGGTTGGACTTCTTTAACCGCCTCTTTTGCACGTTTCACGCTCTCTGTATCAGTATGAATGACTGCGACAAAGACTACTCGGTCTATTTCATCACTCAATTCAAAGCCACTATTGGGTTTCAGGAAATCTCCTTCTTTTCACTGTTTTGAAGACTGCTAGGCAATGCATGAAAGGGAAAAATCATGCAGTACACGCTGGCAAGTCTTTCTCTGCGATTCATACCAGTAGAAGGCGTTCTGGATGAGCAAGAAGGTTTTTCTCAAGCGGAGCGTTTACTGCAGACAGTCATCAACACTACAGGGGCATATCAAGTTGAAGGCGGAACTAAATCGAACATTTGCCAAACTAATGAATCCACGAATGAATGCTGGTCTCGTCATGCTTCACACCCTTCTCGCTCCACTGAAAGGGAAGCCAATTGAACCAGGGGATGTCCGGCAAGCCGTGGATGATATAGTGAAGGAACGAGAGGTTTCAAAGCAGTCCATAACTAATGTTGCGAGACGATTGGAAGAGTCCAATATCATCGAGAGAACAAAGGGCTATTCGGTCAACTATGGCTATCTCATTTCCATGTTGCTACACACAACGATGGAGCTGACAAAACGTATGAACGACCTTGAGGATGAGATTCTGTCACTGAAGGATCAGCTTAGTCCTTCTGCTTAGTCAGCGGGAATAGTCGTAGATACTTGATTAAGGTCATTGAAGAACGCGTTCAAAGCTCCTGTAGTGACATGCGGCATAATGACTAGCCTCAGGGATGGGGGTAGTGGAGATGTTGCCATTCGCCACCCGCGGGTTTCCATCTCTGCAACTATCGCTTTTAGGGGGACTTCTCTACTCTTAATAGCAAGGATGTTCATCACAGGGTCTATTACGAGTTCTAGTACTGGATTTCCCTCAACCCGCCCTTTTGCTAGCCGAGTCCGTTCCATACACCCTGCTACAATCTCTCTATATCCTGACCGACCAAGATGATTCATTATAGCCCATGCTGCCAAGATGGATGCTGCTGGCCGTGTTCCCAAAATAGATGACTGTCTGGAACTGGCTCCAGGAAGATAAAGTGTCTTACTTGTGATAGCATTGAGATCACGTTTGGATCGAAAGACGAGGCAACCTGCCGGAATTGGTGCAAGACCCATCTTATGAGGATCAATGCTGATGCTAGTGACTCCGTTGACCTTGAAGTCAAAGGAATGATTCCCCAATCCAAGGTCATTCAAAAATGGAATCACAAATCCACCAAATGCTGCATCGACATGTAATGGGATATTTTTCTCATCAGCAATCTTGCCTATCTCATCAATTGGGTCTATTTGTCCAAGATATGTAGTCCCCGCGGTCGCGATAATACCTACTACGTTTTTCGTTATCCTCTTCTCGATTTGACGAGTGCTTGCCTTGTATTGTCTATCTATGCCAGTTTTGATAAGTTTGATACCAAGAATCCACGCCGCTTTGTCAATCGATGAATGAATTGTCTTTGGAACGATGATTTCTGGCTTCCTGATTTTCTTCCTAGTTTCACGCATTGCCAGCATTGCAAGGATATTGGACTCTGTTCCACCAGATGATGTAGTCCCATAAGGCTCTTTGAGATTCATAAGATCTGCCACAATCTCAATGACCTCCTGTTCCACCCTTACTGAGCCCTTGACTGTATGAAGCCGTGCAGCGCTTCTTTCCATGGTCCTACAGAACACCTTAGCTCCAAGTCGATGGGGAGTAGTGGACATTGAAGCTATCGGATGCCCAGAGAAGTAGGTGGTATCCTCTTCGAGAAACAAATTCAGCTTCTCTATTACTGTTCTTTCATCCGTTCCCTGTTCTTCGAAAACCATCTGTGCTCATCCTCTGTGGTCAGCAATAGTGGTGAAAGACAAGAGTATAACGGTTGCGACATCCCTGGCCAATAATTGGACTCACATTTGGATTAAAAAACTGGCTTTCAGCAATAGTATAAATCAGGAGACATGTCAAATTCCCTTGAGGGTTCATTATCTTGACCAAAATCAGGCTTAAGGCCAAGGCCATAGATGATCTAATCGAGATGCTGTTGAACAAACCCAAACTCTCATGGAATCGAACTTGGAGGGTTGAATCAAGAACGGTCGGGTTCTTCACGTTTGAGTTTCAAAGGGGGGAGTATTTGGGGATACTTAATGTGATTGTGGACCATGAATCTGACACTGAGGAAGGTATTGTTTGGATTCTTCCCTATGCCTCAATGTACAGCCCTATTGAGATGCCCTCAAGACATATCCTAGAGTCCATCGGGAAAGCTGCTCTCTCCAATCAATGGCTCTTTGAGGTGTTGCCTCCTGTTTATAGCGGCGTGAAATGTCCACACTGTCAGGCAGTCTATGTATATCCCGAATCGATGACTGCAAATGATATATTTCTAACCTGTCAGAATTGTGGAAAGGAGTTCAGATGTGATGTGCAGTCGAGGGAAGCTGTGAGCTTGG
>JAHQWZ010000198.1 GCA_029856425.1 Candidatus Thorarchaeota archaeon | reverse complement strand
TCTTATGGTGTGAGTGCAAAAACGGAGCGAATGAAAATTAAAATGAAAATACAACATAATAGCGATGGTTTCTCTAATGGGAGCGCTCAAGAATCTTGAAACTCCTAGTAGGCTTTTCGGCTCTATCACAGATAGAACTAGACCGTTTCTCAATCGATTGTCAGAAACCAATTACTTGGCAGTGACGAATTTTCAGAAGGCAGCTGACCAGTATCTGGAACTTGTAAGGCAGACATTGGAGTTCTCTGAGAAAAGGCTTGTTGCCGTTCAGAGATATAGCGAGCCGTATCATTCGGTGAAAAAGGCGCTTGAGGCAAGCCAACTCAGTTCGGAAATGGTTGATGCCCTAAGGAGTTTTAGAAGTGCGTATGTTCATTATATCTTGAAGCCAGCAATGAAGGAGTATATGAGTGGTTCCGGAGCATCGGATAGTGTTGAAACGCTCTATGAAAGCGCACTGCAGATAGATGGCCTCTTGGAGGTAGTTCAGTTCTTTGGAAAGGTGCAGAAGCCTTAGACTTTCATACTTCGTCCTCTTCAAGTACTATCTTCATTTGAGCCAATTGTAGAGTCTGTCCATCATCCTTAACAGTCACAATGCCAAGTCTTTGATAGTCCTCAACCCATTTGCTAACTATTGGTTGGGAAACGCCCAATGCGTTAGCTATCGCCTTCAAAGGCATCTCATTGTGTTCCTCCACCATCAGGAAAGCTTTTGTTTTATCAGTTGCCTCCATGAGTCCAAGATATCCTTCCAGTCGCAACTCGGTGTACCTAAGACGTGCTAATGTCCTATTGTGGTCCTTCTTCAGACGTTCAAGGATAGCGTTCATACGTTCTTGTTCACTCTGGAGACGCTCCAATTCGCGCATCTTATCTCCAGACTCATATGACCGAAGACGAGCCCGAAGGTCATCGACTTCAAGTAGCTGCTCCTTTGTAGTATCTATCTGTGACTGCAGTCCAGTTACTTGAGCCTTCAAGTCGCCAACCTCAATATCCTTCTTCGCAACAATCTCTTTCTGAGTTGCTGCAACCTTTTCTGAAGCATTGGCTCGGCCCTCTTCCTCCACGACTCTCTTTGTCAGAAGATCACGTTCAGTTTCAAGAGACTTCACTTTCTGCCTAAGGTCTATGAGAACATCAGGGTCCACCTGTGGAGAGGCCTTCATTTTAGCAATCGTTTCCTCAAGCAAATCCTCTTTAGCTTTGACTTCGATGTAGTCATTCTGTATTCGAGTGATTTCCTCTTCTCTGTTCCTAAGGCGCTCCTCGGCGACTCCAAGATCCCGAGTAAGCTCTTCCACTTGCCTTCCCAGCTCTTTGACTTTGGATGTTAGTTCGACTGATGTGACTTCCTTGGGCTTCATTAGCATCTCTTTGGAAAGAAACTCAAGCTCAGTTGTTGCCCTCTGCGTGAAACCATCCACACTTGTCTTAACAGTAGACATTTCTTCGAATGTTGTCTTCAAAGCACCTTTGAGGCCATCAGTGATGTCCTTCACCTTTTCCATTACTGGCGCAGACATTCCTGTTGTGAGTGTCTCCTCAATCTTCTCAAACTCCTCTTGAACTATAGACGTCACTTCTGTTTCAACATACGATGCCTGTAGGTTAGTCTTTGCTCGGCGCTTGCTCCTTCCAATAATCGTTGTTCTGAGGTTCACAAGGTTCCCCTTCAGCCCGACCAAGAATGATAGGACAACAGGCACAAGATCGCGTTCAACCCTATCAACAGTCGCATCAACATTCATCATGTTACGTTCTAGGACTACAAGACTATTTCTGAGCCTTTCGGCACTCCGTTCTATCTCCAGACGACGACGAACTTGCTCTGCCGACTCAACCATGAATACATCTGTCTGCAATCTCCCTGAGTCGATGAGTTCCTTCTTTAGATTATCATCGACACCGAGTTCCTCCAGTAATTCATCGACCACTCCCGTCTTCTCAGGGGAGTCCTTAGGATCTTTGCTCATAAGCGAACCTCACTAACCTGTCACTCATCGAGGCGTTGGGTCAGGAGTAGCAGACAACACATAAATCTATTCGCAGTGGGAACGAATTGTTCGAATTGAGCGAGGCAGGGTAGTGAGACTACGAATTGAGATGCAAGCAGACATACTAAATCGCGGCAGATTAAAGATTCGAAATGGACGACTGATTTGGCATCTGTTTACAGACATGGAAAATCAATTTGTCGAGATGATTGACGTGTTTCCTCCTGCACGTGTGATGAAAAGAGCAGAGAAGAACATGGTAGCAGTTATGAAAGTCCCCGAAATAAGCCCCGGAGAAAGCTTCTCGCCTACAGCAATTCTGATAATGGATACGACCTCTAGGGATTGGCTAATCGAGCAGCGGTCGATTCCGGAGCCGATAAGAGAGCGGACTGTCGGAATGTATAGCTCGATGCAAAAGTATTGGGAAATAGATAATCCAGCAATTCAGTCGCTTTCGCAGAGCATCGCTGAGAAGAGTGATGGAGATTTATCATTCAGTAAGCTGGCCTTTCAGGTGGTTAGAGAACAAATGAAACTGAAGACACATCTTGAAGAAAGAAGGGGCGCGGCTCGAGCCGCTTTGGAAAAGGAGGGGGATTGTGATGAACATGCAGATCTATTAATAGCACTTACTCGAGCAGCTAAGATACCCTCCAGAAGAGTGATAGGCCATTTCTTCAAGGGAAAACCCGAACCTGAACCGCATGCTTGGTGCGAGATATTTCTCCAGGGAAAGGGATGGGTGCCAGTGGATCCCGCCTTAGGTCGTTTTGGTGTTCTAAGTGAGAATTACTTCTCTCGAATTCGTGAGGGGCTTGTGTCAGAGAGACCGACAATTTTGCTAAAGACAAGCAACGCCGACTCAGGACTACTTAACATCGAAGAGAATGTTAGAATGACTGTTATCAACAATGCACGGATCTAGAAACCCGAGATTCGCCTAGACTCTAAAAGTGTGACAAACATCTCAGCACCAAACTCCCAGCATGAATGTGTATCAAATACGCAGCAGCGAATTCTGGGGAGGAGGGGAGCATTGAGTGCACTTCTCAGTGTAGAAGCAAGATGATGAGCCATCATCTCTCCGTATGCCGCGATTTGTGGGATCGAATCAAGGAATCTATTGCCAGTGGACTCCAGGGATCCGGGTTTATAATCGCATACTTCTATGGTTTCATCTACAAACCTAAGGAGGTCTATATGACCCGACAAACGATATCGATCAGACCATACCGGAACTTCTACTGCAATTGTGTTTGGATCATGATAAAGAAACTCTTTCACTATATTATGATCTGCAGTATAGCTCAAATCATTAGTTGCACGATGATAATCTCTCAGCTTGTCGATAAGGTCACTCTCTGGAAGGACATTAATGGTGCCTGTTCGAAAGAAGCGGTTCCTCATTGCGGCCCTTTTGGCGGCATTCATCTTTGATAACTTCAGAGAGGAAGCCCTTGCGTAAAACGGATCTGAGAATGGTTCAGTAGGCACTTTACCTGCGGTTATAGTCGCTAGATGCGCCCATAGTGAAGCGAGATCGCCCTCATGTTTCCCTAGTTGCTCATGATGCGTCTTATTCCATTGAAAACCATAGGCCACCTTTCCATGCTTAAACTCTCGTCGCGCTATCTCAGGCTCTCTAGAAGACATGACTCACCAAATTATTCCCCTGGCTCAATCTTTTTAATTCACCGACCTTTATGTCATACGTGGTCTAGGATGACATATTCGTTCATTGTGTTCTATCGATTCCAGCTCATGGATGAGGAAAAGGCAAAGAAGGCCAAGAAATTTTGGACCATCTTCTCAAAAGATGATTGGCCTAGCGATATCAAGATCATAGGGGATTATCGCCACGCGTGGGGAAGCGACTGGAATGGCTTTCTTGTCATTGAAGCTGAGAAGCCTGACCGTTTCTTTGAGTTCTGGCCAAAGTTTCGCGACAAAACCCGATTCTATCTTGAAGACACGCGCACAATTATTGGTGTCAAAAGAGATTCAGATGAATGGCTATAGATTCAGCTAATTCATCAAATGATAAACGAAATTCGGGAGGGCCCGTAAAGACCCATCCCGATTTATGCCTGTTCTAGAGCAGCGTCCTCAATCAACTCTACAATCCAGTTGAGATCCTTCTCTGCAATCCCTTCGCCACTGCGGTAGATCATCAGTGAACCAAGTTCTGCATTGACTGTTGTTGTGTGTTGTGCGCCGCTAGGATATGGAAATGTACCACGGAAGCGCGATATCTCACCCCTGTACTTACGGGTGTAAAGTCCTATTTCCGCTTCATTCTTAATAGATATGCCACGGAACTCGGCTTGAGTGAGATTGCCCCTCTCAACACCGGATAGTGTCACTGATGCGATATCTGTGGCTTCGCCATATATC
>JAHQWZ010000197.1 GCA_029856425.1 Candidatus Thorarchaeota archaeon | reverse complement strand
AATTGGATGTCCACCGAGAAACCAAGGATTCATCTCAATCATGTCTTGCTCATCCAAATGAATCACAATAAGGCCGATGAGTTTTCCTGCCTGCTTTGCTAGCAAAATCGAATCTTCTGTATCCTCGAAGTTTCGCAGAAAGACATGCTTGACCCTCTCTATATTTGCATCCTCACTCCATTCTCCATCGGATGTCTTTACATCTAGAATTAGTTGGCTGATCTCATCAACATTGGCTTCATTGATTCCCATTATCTCAAATTCTATCATTTCTGCACCTTCAATCTAGGAAGCTGACTAAAGCCACAAGGAGTGCTTAATGTTCATCATTGTTTCAATAATCATCTCAATATGGCAATCGATTGTGGATATATCCGAGAAGAAAGCTATGCACCGCAACTGGAGCTAGACACAAGTTGATCATAGCGAATGAATTTCCCATCTGAGCACATCATGACTTCTGTCCACCTCCGTTGTTTCTGATAGGGCGCTACTTGTTTCCGACATAAATCTACGCATCGGAGTGGTATCTATTCAATATGAACATGATATGGATTTGGATTAACGGTATAATCTACGTAGCGCCCGTGGTAGTCTTTGTCGGCGTCTTCTATGACTTCTGGATACCATTCGCATCCATCGTGTGCTTTCATGACTTGGAACCCAGGCCGGTGCCAAAGAAGCCTCTATTCCAACATCATGTGAACAACTTTTTTCTCTGCGTTTCTTCCTGTTTCTTCTGGATCTCCGCCCCATTCTTCTCAAATAATAAAGCAGTTCTTTGCTTATCTACATTGAGCACCTATCAATACGCTTATTCATTCTGAGGAGTTTCCAAGCTAGAACACGCCAGGTGGGACTGATATGTCAAGAGAAGCAATTCAGGAATTATGGCCGCACGAGGGCACTTTTTGTTATGGGTGCGGGAAGAACAATGAGCATGGACTCCAGCTGAAGAGTTATTGGGAGAATGAAGAAACTGTGGCCATATGGACGCCTAAAGACCATCATCTT
The DNA here is from genome assembly GCA_029856425.1 of Candidatus Thorarchaeota archaeon. Classification (GTDB taxonomy): domain Archaea; phylum Asgardarchaeota; class Thorarchaeia; order Thorarchaeales; family Thorarchaeaceae; genus SMTZ1-83. The sequence goes on along the minus strand of JAHQWZ010000197.1, from coordinate 3,457 downwards.
GCATTCAAAGGAATTCTCAATGGCGGCATCATTGCTACTCTCATTGATTGTCATGGGACAGGCACGGCCAATGCCACTGCTCATAAGGCAGAAAGAAGTGATGATAGTCACTTCATGTATGTGACATCGGGGCTATCGATTCGATTCCTCAGACCCACGCCAATTGACAAACCTGTAACAATCCGCGCAAGAGTTACCAAAATCAGTGGACCGAAAATCACGGTTGAATGTTCCTTATATTCTGGGAAGGAAAAGTGCGCGACGGGTGAAGTATACACTGTGCGAGTAAGTCAAGACGCATTCTTGGGCTAGACATACTCTGCCATACCCCGAGTCAAGACCGGGGTTCCTTTTGAGTCGATGGTTTCAAAGTGAACAATGTGTTTCTCTGGTTCAGCTTCATAGATCTGCGTGGTTAATTCCTGTCCCATAAACACAGGTTTTGAGAAACGTACACTCATAGCCTTCAGTCGAGAGGGGTCTCCCTGAAGCAGTTCATCCACAATCGCCTGAGAAGCGATTGCCATCGTGCAAAGACCTTGGAGTATAGATTTTGGAAGGCCTGCGAATCTAGCCACCTCATCACTGGTGTGAATTGGATTGTGGTCTCCTGAGGCTTCAGCATATCTCACACCTTGGTCCTCAGTAACAAATACAGTATGTGCCGCAATCCTCTTTCTCTTCACTTCCGGAGGTGACACTGACTCTTCCTGCTTCTCTTTCTTCTTCTCTCCTCTGAGCATCAATCGATACTGCATTTTTACGACTATCTCCTCCTGACGTTTGCAGAGAATCTCCATCTCTAGTAATTCATTAACTCCTATTCTCTTCATCCCGACTATCTTTGCTGAGGATTGAATCTCGTCATCGGGACGAATAACTCCCCTCCATGTCATCTCCTGCTCAGCATGAACCACCCTCAGAATGTCAAGACCCATTGCTTCGCCATCCTCTACGAGTTGTTCAAGCAGCATAGGAATAAACACGACTGGATAAATTGGTGGAGCTATCAATTCCCCTGAACGTTCCTCGTCCAAGTATAGAGGATTCTGGTCATTTGTGGCAAGCGCATAGTGACGAATACTCTCTTCATCCACTATATGAGGGCCGCTATTATACATCTTCCCAATATATTCCCGATTCAGTATCGCAGTTTCTTCGGATATGTTCAGCAACTCCTTGTTCATAGGCTACTGTGAGCGGCACACCATTCTATTACAAATCTCCCATATATGGGTCTCACCGTCTGAGCCATAAAAGACAAAGATAATTATTGGGGAGCTGTTGCATCTATGCTGCCTTAATGGATTGTGGAACTCAATGGGCCTTGGTGATAGCGTAAGCTGGAAAAGCATGTCTAAGCAGGCTATTGTTTCATTGCTTCTTCTAATCATGGCTTTAATACAGACCGTAGTCTATTATTTCGTCTATCAGCCGCGGTCAATTCCTGACTATGATGATGTAGTGATCATGTCCACGATTTCCGGAATCATCTTCTTCCTGATACTGATGTTTCAAAGGTCCATAGCACAGCGAACTGCTAGAATCCCTCTCCAACTCGGATGGGCGGTTTTCTTCTATGCCGGAGTTCATTCTGCTCTCATCAATCTAGTCGATTTAGTCTATCCATACAATCAGAATGCTCTCAGCATGTTGATTCAGTTCTATCAAGACAATCTCTCCCTTTTCTTGGGAGCTGGGGTGGTCATCTCGGTAATTGGGATATATAATTGGGTGGTGGACATTGCTGCGGGAGAGAGGAAGTTCCATTCTTTAGTTGCAGCTATGCCTGTCGGAGTGGCAATGTTGGATGCTGAGGGGAGAGTGACTACCTTTAATCATGGCCTGTCCCAGATATTAAACCTTGAAGATAGTCAGATACAAAACATGAACCTATCAGATCTCCTCTTGACGGACCTTCAATCAATCCTGAAGAGGGAAAGCACAAAATCGGACGCTCCGATAGAGATTGATGTCACCCTGGAGCAAGATGATGGGGGAAAGGTATACCTCGCAATTTCGTTCGTGAGTCATCGAGAGAAAGATGGTCGTATCAGCGGCCACATTGCTGTAGTTTCGGATGTGACGATGCGCCGAAGGACTGCAGAAGAAAGGGAGCAACAGAGACGAGTCATAGATCTGTATGCATCTTTAATGAGCCATGATATAGGTAATGACCTTCAGGCTGTTCTAGGATATGTTGAAAGCTCTCTTATGCTGCTCAAGACTGACAAAGCAAAAGCTGCAGAAATGCTGGAATCTGCACAGGCTGCTGCACTTCGGATGACAAATCTAATCAAGACCTTCAAGAGCGACATTGCTCCCTCTAGCGTTGAAATAGTGCCGATGCTCAAGGAAGTCGCCAGTCGCGCAGAACGTGTCAGTATGGGGATGCAAGTTCAGGTACATGTAGAATCGAACGCGGTGCGGCTCAGGAGTCCAGGGGGATCGCTATTGCCTCTTGCAATGGATAACCTACTTCGCAATGCGGCGGAACATGCCGGCAGCAACGCGGAGGTGGACATCCGTGCTCTAGTAGAAGATGAGAACCTTGTAATCCTTGTATCTGATAATGGTCCGGGCATTCCTAAGGAGAAGATCAAGTCATTGTTTATGAGAGGCGATCCCGATGGCGATGGTGGCCTTGGACTATATCTTACAAAGCAGATAATCACAGCATGTGGGGGCACTATAGTCCTAGAAAGCACCGTGGGAGATAAGGGGGCTTTATTCCGAATCACGTTGCCCCTCGCCGAATAGAAGGCACCTCTCTCATGCAGAGCCCATTCATTTGCATCAGTCATATTTCGGAAGACTCATAATATTAACTATAGTAAACGCAATATCTCAGAGGAATAGCCTATGACAATGAATCGGGATGAAATGACCGCAAAGATGATGGAGAAAATAGTGGAAGAAACTGGAAAGACAGTTGATCAATGGGTTAAAGTCGTTTAATCTAGGAAACTAGTCAAGCACAAGCAAATCCTCAACTTCTTGAAGGATGAGCATGGGCTCACTTATGGATATGCAAACACCCTAGCTCATGTGATACGGGACATCACTGAAGGCAAGCTGAACGATGATGAGCTCCTTAATGCACAGTATGATGGTGCCAAGACCGACCTAAAACGAATCTACGACAACATTGTGAAGCATGTCCTGAGATTTGGTAGCGACATTGAGATTGCCACGAAGAAGAGCTATGTGAGTTTCAGAAGAAAGAAGCAGTTTGCAATAGTCCAGCCATCGACAAAGTCCCGGATTGATGTAGGGCTAATCTTGAAGGGAAAGGATACCACTGAGCGTCTTGAAGAGGCTGGTAGTTGGAATTCAATGTGCAGTCATCGCATCAGACTGACTGACAATAAGGATGTAGATGAGGAATTAATCGATTGGCTTAAACAGGCTTACGACGCCGCAGGATAGGTTGCTATCTTGAGATGGATCTTGAATC
>JAHQWZ010000196.1 GCA_029856425.1 Candidatus Thorarchaeota archaeon | reverse complement strand
AGATCTTCGTCGATAATCAGAATCCCATCTTCCTTTAGACCATCAATGTACTCCAGATATGCGGCTCTGCTCATAGCAATGAAAGTATCTGGTTCCAGCACCTTTGGATAGTCAATCTCGTCATCTCCAATCACTAACTCACTCTTGCTGGCTCCTCCTCGCGCTTCAGGACCATATGACTGAGTCTGTAGAACGAACTTCTTATCATAAAGTGATGCAGTTTCTCCCATCACCACGGCCATGGTGACAACTCCTTGACCACCGAATCCCCCAATTCGGATTTCATACCTGCTCACTGAAATCACCTTTTCTTGAGCTTCTCATTCATCTGGTGTAGAACAGAGGTATACTCAGGTTTTTCAATATCTACAAACTCGCCACACACTATTCTGGTATCATATTGCAATTCAGCTTCATGGGCTGGAAGGCCGTTTTGAATTTCTGCGACCTCCAGTAGATGCTGGTGCATCTCGACTCCATTTCCAAGTCTGTTCATTCTCCCAAACTCGGTTGGGCACGCACCGATTATCTCGATGAAGGAAAGCCCTTCCTTCTTGATGCCTTTCTCAATCGATTTTGTTGCACGTCTCGCCTGTACTGCAGTCCACCTCGCGACGAAAGTTGCTCCCGAAGATGCTGCGAGTTTCACTAGGTTGAAAGGATGTTCAACGTTGCCCACTGGTCTAGGACTAGTCTGGGAATATCTCTCATGTTCCGTTGTGGGTCCGAACTGACCTCCTGTCATACCGTAGTTGAAGTTGTTAACGCAGACTATCGTCATATCGATGTTCCGTCTGCAGGCGTGAATTAGGTGGTTCCCTCCGATAGCAGCGAGGTCCCCATCGCCACTGACCACAATGACCTCAAGTTCTGGATTGGCTATCTTTACTCCCTCAGCAAATGCAATTGCTCTCCCATGAGTTGTGTGGTAGGTCCCGGTCTTGAAGTAGCCTGAGGTTCTTCCTGTACAGCCAATCCCTGAAACAACAACAACCTTTGAGAAATCGAGTCCTATATTGTCGATCGCTCGTGCTATCATCTGTGTGACTACTCCAATGGAGCAACCAGAGCAATAGATCCAAGGCTGTCGATCATCTCTGACGTACTTTGCCATCGGATGTCGCAATATTGAGTCCGACTCAGTCATGACGAGGCCACGACTGCGTTCTCGACACCTTCCAGATATAACACTTGTTGATGAGGACCCATGAGCCTCTCCGAAGAATGCTAATATTCATTCATCTCTAGGATTTCTATCGAGGTGGGCTAATATTCCAGGTCATTCCATCGAAGCCATTCTAATCACAGATAAGGGTGGTAGCCCTAGATTCTACATGCAGCTCGATCCACGAGCATTTGGAATGGATCCTGTCATGGCATCCAGTTTCTTCGCAGCTATAGATATGTTCTCAAAGGAAGTCTTTGAACAGTCTGCACCAGTGTTCCAGGTCGACTATGGAACGCGAATATTTACAGTGATAACTGGTGTACAGACTAATCTAATCTCGGTGGGCGTTCATCGCCTCACTCAGGACACCATCGATGTATTGGACTCTCTTCTGGCCGAGTTCGAGCTTGAGTGGCTCCCAACTTCTCGAGCAGTCGAGCTAGGTACATCATTTGTGGACGCCTATTTGGAAACCTTTGGAGTGAGCATTATGAAGAAACTCTCCTTTGAGGAACTCTCTGACTCTTGGGTGCCATATTTCACAATCAAGCCTGATGCGATTGCCCTCATTGACAGTGTAATAGCACCTTTCATTGATGGCTCTCGAAACGTAAGGGAAATTCGAGAGGTGAGCGGAATCGCGGATAAAGCCATGATCGTTGAGACATCGACATTATGGGCTCACCGTGTCATTCGATTTCGTAACACACTCAGTTTCAACGATTTCGTGAGTTCACGTACGCTTTTCTTGAGGTATGTACAATCAACATCCAAGGAAACTGAAGACCTCCGCAATCTACATCCAGAGATGGTAGGCGTCATTCCAAGACTAGCTGGGCTTATGGATGGTCGAAGAACCGTTAGAGAAACGCTAGCTGAGCTTGGGGGTTCTTATGACGAGAGGGAGATTCTCAGAGTGATGGACTACTTACTCGAGAATGACGTCATTGAGGCTCTTTCCCCTGAGAAGAGACGCATTCTGTTGGTGAAGGAAGCACTAGAATCTGCGCTTCGTGTTGCAGAGGAGCATTACCAAAAGCACGCAACAGATGCACTAAGATCTGTTATGAATCGGAGCGAAACTCCTGAAACTCTAGGGCAGATTCGATTCATTGACGGCAGGTGGTCAGTTGACTTCGACTTCAAATTACTGGAGGGCCTCACACATCGTAGGCTCATGTTGCTATATGGCGAATGGATGAAGATACTTGCACAGTTTGTAGGGGGGTTAGATCGAGAGCGATTAGATGGTTTTATTGCTGGAATAACGCAGACGTTCTATCATCGAATTCTCGACCGATATGCCTCCTACGACCTAAGAGGATTTGAAGAGTTTTCCTTTTGGCTCGAACAACTCAGTGCAGACAGATGGTCTCAAGTCAAGGCTATCAAGACTGGGTCATTGAAGGCCACAGGGGTTGAAGCTGTGGAGGAGATGGTCTATATTCTTGTCACTAGAGGGCAGGTGATATATGGACCAGAACGTATTTCCCGAATATGTGCGGCAACGGGCATACCGCTAGCTGATATTCCGCCAGATTTCTGGGTGGGGTGGCAGAAGACAGAGAGCCTTGAGCGCTTCTTGGTCGAATATGCGAAGCTTGGAAATGCTGCGAAACTGACGCTGCTAATTCTATCAAGACAGCTAGGAGTCGCTCTTCCGAGGGGCATTTTTAGATAGCTGTATGACCTCAGAATCGCATAATGAATATGTCAGGATAATTATTAACTGAAAGCCAGCTTAAAGGATACTGTAAATGCTTGGGAAGACCGATAATGAGCCCGACTTATCTCTTCAAGGTCGTTACTGTTGGAGCCCCCTCAGTGGGTAAGACAAGTATTATCCTACGGTATTCCACAGGAGTCTTTCGTGAGCACTATTCGCCAACACTTGGAACTGGATTTGCCTACAAGAAGATGCGCATAGACAATAACACAGTGAATCTTCAGATTTGGGACTTGGGATCACAGGACTTCCTGGAGAGGGTTCGAGCCAACTACTATGGTGGAACCCAGGGAGTAATATTCATGTACGATGTCACTTCGTGGGAGTCTTTGAATGCTATAGTCGACTGGAAAGCCGAAGTTGACAAGAATGTGGAGGAGTACCAATCACTCCTGGTTGGCAACAAGACCGATTTGGTTGAGGAACGGGTGGTATCCATAGAAGAAGGCCAGAACATGGCAACAAAGCTTGGAATGAATTATATCGAGAGTTCGGTCAGACTTGACAAGAATGTAAACCGAGCCTTTGAGCTGATTGCTCGAAGTATCCATGATTGGCTCTTCTGACGCTTCTATGGTTTCTTACCTTCTTGATGCTCCCTCTTATCCTCAAGCCCCAACATCTTTCTCCACATTCTCTTCCCTTTTTCATCAAGTTCCTCTACGACTGTCTGGATGATTTGCACTGCTCGGATTGCAAACTCCTGATCTCGTTCTTTTTCATCTTTCATTTCCAGAGCTCTCTTGGTGATTCTGAGTTCAACATAAATGCATTATCTTCTACTTGAGGATTATAAATCAGAATAGAAATCTCTCTCTCTCTGAGTAACAGCATATGTGTGGATGGCTATAGAGAGTTAATCTCTCTAATCTTCTCCAGAATCTCATGTGGTAGTTGAGGCATACCCGCGGGTTTTGCCATCAGGTGCACAGGGGTGGATGCGGTCGCAGCTGCTTTTACCATGTAGTACATCTGACCGAGGTTCTGTTCTGCGATTATAATGTGATCGACCTGTGATGCAAGTGCGGCCACTTGCTTTTCTGGAAATGGCCAAACCGTTTTGAAGCGTAGCAGCCCTACCTTGATACCTTCCTCTCTTGCATCCTTGATGGCCTTCTTGGCGCTTCTTGATGGAGTACCGTAGCCAATTACTCCGATTCTAGCATCATCAAGCATGAATTCCTCAAGATCGATTATCTTGTCAGAATTATGGATAATCTTATTGTTGAGCCTCGTAATCAATTCGATCTGAACTTCTTCCTTGTCACTCGGATAACCACGCTCATCGTGAGTCAGGCCAGTTGCATAGAACTGATACTCTGAGCCAAGAAGTGCCATCGGTGGCACGAGATCGGCATCCGGTTTGAAGGGAAGGTATTCTTCAGGAGGTCCTGAAGCCAGTTTCCTATATTCAAGTTTGAGATCTTTCCTATCAGGTATCACAAGACGCTCTCGCATATGTCCTACCGTTTCATCAGCAAGGACGAATACTGGTGTCCTGTATCTCTCAGAGAGGTTGAATGCTTGCACCGTCTGGTCAAACATTTCTTGAACGGAAGCTGGTGTTAGCGCAATAATCTGATA
>JAHQWZ010000195.1 GCA_029856425.1 Candidatus Thorarchaeota archaeon | reverse complement strand
TTTGAGTCAGCTGTTCTTGGATGACTTCAGCCGCTCCTTCCCTCAAACCTATGTCATTGGAATCAGTGGAGATGGTCACTAGATTATCCGTTAGCCGTCTGAAACATCCAAAGACCTCGAAGAAATGAATATCCTCAACGGACTTCTGACTTACACTCTCATACTCTCTCAGAATCGTATCACGCGTTTCATCTCCGATATACACCTTCGCCAAAAGATGCGTCCATGCAAGGTCGACCCTATAATCCATGAGATCCGCCGCCGTCCAATCGATGACATAGGGATTTCCGTTAGCATCTATCAGAATGTTTGCAGGGTGGAAATCATTGTGAGTGGCTGAGAGTTCGTCGAATTCAATCGTGTCTGCTTTCATTTTGAGCCACTTGGTGATGTCAAGAAGCTCCTTTTCACGGATTTCCATTGCCCGAGTCTCAAACTTCTCAATCCAATTCATTGCTGCTCTCTTTGAATTGAGTCCTCGAAACTCCTTTGGATTCTCAACAATAAGTCGCCAGTCTAATTTGTGAAGATTATGAAATAGAGTGGAGAATAGATTATAGAGATGCGAATCTGGATCATATTCCTCCGATTCCAGAAGCTCCCACATTGAGTTTCCTTCAATTCTCTCCATGATTACAAAGGGTCGACCAAGATGTGATGATTCCTTTTCTATTAGAAACACCTTCGGAACAGGATAGGAAGCTTTATGGAGATGCTTGAGAAGGCCAAACTCCTTTGCAGCTTTGTCTGCAGCATGGGGACCTGAATACATTCTAAGGACTAGCTTCTCTGCAGTCTGCTGGTCTTCTCTTTCGCTACTAGCATCGAATGAATAAATCTCGGTTTCCCAGCCATCAGTGATCTCTTCCAGTCGACTGACCCGGATATTCTTCCAGTCAGAATTTCGGTTCCTGAGATAAAACTCCAAGTCCTTGGAATGCATACTGTGACGGGAATTTTTATAGGAATAAAAAGAGTTGCTTATCCCAAATTTAATGATGCAGACACAAGTGCCCAAGGTTTGCAGAGTGGAATGAAACGAAACGCATCATTGGAGCATCTCACCATTTGTTGAGGTAGTGAGATGCTCTCAATTTAACCTACATCTAGCATTTGAATAGATGTGTCTACCTCACGAACATATTAGTTCGTAGGTAGATGTTGGCAGATGCTGAATAGCTGTATCTATCAACACATTCCGTGCAAATCCGAGTTCGAATATTCCTAACAGAGCTTTTCGCCATTATCATCACCTTTTCATGTATTGCAATAGTTTAACTCTCACAATACATATTCTAGTAAGTGTAATAATTGCACTTTCTTATAAAGATATCGTTTGTATCTCAAACTAATATCTCGACAGAAATCTATATTAGTTTGGATGATGCAAATATATCGTGAATCGGGTGCATTAATCCCACATTCGTTGGTATGACAAATGACGGCAGAATTAGCTCCGGATTTTCCTGACTCAAAAGTTAGAAGCTATTTACCAATCACCAATCCTGTCCTAGTGGAGTCCTTTATAGATCCAATTCGACGTGCAATCCTAGTGGCACTGAGATATGGTACAGAATCTGTCAAAGAATATGTCACAACCGAGGAGATTGTTAGAGATGATGGGACTAGAATAAGAACAACAACTGTCGAAGAGAAGAAGACAAAGAGGTTCTGGATGACTGTCCCTGAAATCGTGTCAAATGTGGAGCAATATCTTCCAGAAATCGAGGTTTCGAAGTATAACTGCTACTACCACTTACCCAAGCTTGTCGAGCAGGGACTTGTTGAGGAATTCTCTCCAAAAGAGGATAGTGACAGCAAAAGCAAGCGAGGAGTTTACTACCGTCGTACCGCAAAAGTGTTTGTTCTCGTTGACTCGAAGATGAGTGGAGATGTTGTTGACACTTATGTTAAGCTCTTCAAAGAAGGTCTTGATATCAAGCTAAGTGATAGATCGGAAGGAAGGCTTAGGAATCTGTTGATGAAACAGGTCGAGATGATTGATAAAACAATGGAATATCTCGCTATGCATCTAAAAGAGGTTGATGTGGAATCTACGACATTGAGCGACCTATTGCTTGGACTGTCATATATCTTCCTGTCAGATAACCAAGAATTCTTGGAGATGCAACATGAAATCAAAAAGACTGTATTGACACCTTGCTGTGGGCCATCCACTGATATGCAACGAATTTGTACGTATTGCGGTGACCCACTGGAATCCGAGTCAATGATTCTGAGGAGTATAGATGGCGCAACAGAATCATTTTGTTCAGATGAGTGCGCTGATGATTTCGTGAAGTCAAGTTAAAGCACCATTCTCGGAAATCGTGCTTTTTGGCGATAAGTTCAATAGCTGCTTCCTGAGGTTAGAGTCGCTCAGTTGAAACAGCCAATGTTGCACTGCAATGAAGAGTTTCGGTTTTCTCTAGTCACCCTTCTATGAACATCCTTGTACATCAGCTTTATAAGGCTTTTAAATAGAAAATCTGCTGGCCTTATATACTTTATAAGGGAGAGATTTTCAATGCCTGTTCCAAAACCGAAGACCAAAATAGAGAACGTCGTAGCTTCTGTTATTCTCAATCAGAGGCTAGACCTCGACGAGATTGCGGCCACTATGCCTAACGTTGAGTTCGACCCAGAGCAGTTCCCCGGACTAGTATACCGTCTGAAGAAACCAAAGACAGCCACACTGATCTTCAACTCAGGGAAGATGGTGTGCACAGGCGCAAAGAGTGAGAAGGAGGCAAAGCGCGCTGTCAATAAGATCGTGAAGAATATCAAGGAAGCTGGAATTGAGATCACCGGCAAGCCAATCATCGTTGTTCAGAACATAGTCGCCAGCGCCAGTCTCGGTGCGGAACTCAACCTTGAGTTGGCAGCGATGAAACTTGAGAACACACTATATGAGCCAGAGCAGTTCCCAGGATTGATTTACAGGATGAGAGACCCCAAAGTAGTCATCCTTCTGTTCGGCTCAGGAAAGCTGGTAATCACAGGTGCCAAGTTCGAACCACAGATTGACGAAGCAGCCCTCAAAGTGATGGACCGCCTTCTGGAGCTTGGTGTCATGCGAATCCCAGAAGAATGGGATATCGACGAAGAAGATTACATTATAGAGAAGTAATTGAGGGGCTGAACCGCCCCTCAGAACTCATTCGCATTGTTTCTATTGATTCACCAAGGGATCCTTTTGCTCCCTCTCATGGTATTTCTATAATGCTGGAAATACCTCCTAACGAAATAGCTCCGACCTTGTGGCAAAGGAATATTAGCCAAGATGTGAATATTAGCTCGGGCTAGTCTTGTATCGAAATCGTAAACAAGTTGGCAAATTCAATCTGCGTTCTAGGCTAATCGTTATGATGTTCCTGGTCCTCCTGTTTCTGTGGGCAATAGCCTTCTACTCACTATTGCCATTCCTAGAAAGAATGGACCCTGTCATTCAAGGGTTTACCTGGGGCATAATTCTTGGAGCCTTCATCATTATTCTTGCAGGAGCAGGGATCGCGTTCTCGAGAACTACTAATCCAGAGACTCTCACCAGGGTAGCGATTCCTCTAGACACATCCAGAGTAACACGAGTGGTAAGAGAAAGGACAGCAGACGAGGTAGTAGAACATCTAGTGTATGGCACTCCTGAAGATACTTTCCGTGAGGCATGTGAGGACGGCTGGCCATTCAAAATGATTGACAGGAACGATGACTGGATAATACAGGACTCACAATCGAACGATATAACAGACAGGCCGCTCATCGAGTGTAGGGGAATTGCTTCTATAGTTGTGTATAACGGTACTCTAGCCTCTTCAGAAGAGACCGACCATCTCCCAGAGTGGTGGGATGCAGAGGACTAGAATTATCATTGAAACGACGAAGAGCGCTTTCCTCCAAAGCGGGATCTCAATTGTATCATTTAGTGGTCCAGGATGCTCTCCTCCTTGAGAGATGAATAGGATCAAAATGGCCATCAAGTAAAATCCTGCGACCAACAGAATTGCAATCCCTGCCCATCCGACATACTTGTGATTCTTTCCACCAACGATAGCTCGCAGTGCATGCCCACCATCCAGCTGTGAAATGGGGAAAAGATTCAAAGAAGTGACAAGCATTCCTATCCAACTAGCAAATGCCACAGGATGCATATAGATGGTGCCTCCTGCTGGAATTAAATCTGCATATATGAACTCCATGAGCTGAAAGAGTAACGGGACTCCTAGAGAACCAGACATGTTGGGATATGTTGCGTCAATTGCGGCAATCTGTTCAGCTGTGACAGGCACCGAGAGGAGGAATCCCCATATTAGAACCAGAACAGTGCCCCCGAATCCTGCAAGCGGCCCAGCCACTCCCATATCGAAAAGGTCTCTCCGATTCTGCGGCGGACTCTTCTGCTGAATAAATGCGCCGAATGTTCCGCCAATCCATGGCAGTCCAGGTATGAAGTAGGGTGGAGTAGCCTCTATACCTAGCTTTCTGCTTGAC
>JAHQWZ010000194.1 GCA_029856425.1 Candidatus Thorarchaeota archaeon | reverse complement strand
GAAAGGAATGGCATACCGAAGGAAGCCTCAAATTGATCGATAACACGAACTTTGCGGACTACGTTGGGAGGTGGGGTGACAGGAGATCACCTAGAGGACCAAGAAATCCATATAACAACAGAACCAGGAATGCCCCCCTAGTCAAGCCAATTCCTGTCAATCTATGAACTCAATCTTCTCTCCGAATTCTTCAGCAAGGCCTGATAGACTCTCTACAGTCTTTGCGTCGAGGGGAATTCCATTCCTCTCACGTTGATCATGGATTTCGAACTCCTTCTCTCCATGAACATAGATTCTTGGGCAGTTCTCAGCTTTGTTTGAATTGTGGAGGAGGTCGACGTAGTCATCCATCCTCTTCTTGAATGCGTCAATGTCCATGAAGAATGCTGGATCGAGAACCATGAAGAAATGGCCAACTCGAGGATGATTGACAGCCTCTTCCTTGCTGAATACCACATCAGGTCCATAATTGGAACCTGAAAGAACTCCACTCAGGACGTCAACCATCATCGAGAGACCATAGCCCTTGTGGCCACCGTGCAGCTCGCCCTCGCCGCCCAGAGGAAGAATGCCACCTCCATACCCATGCAGGACATTGTTCAGTACTCGTGCTGGATCATCAGTGCTGACACCCTTCTCATCAGTGGCCCATCCTAGAGGTGTCTTCTGTCCAAGACGGCCATAGACCTCGAGCTTTCCACGAGGGACTACGCTGGTAGCAAGGTCCATCACCCAGGGGCGGTTTCGAGACCCCGGCACTGCAATGGAGATTGGGTTTGTTCCCAGTATAGCATCCTTGGCAAAGGTTGGAACAACGAGCGGCTCTGAATTTGTGAGTGATATTCCAATAAGGTCGTGTTCCAGAGCCTTCATGGCATAATATCCAGCAAAGCCATAGTGGTTAGAATTGAAGACGGTGACAAGCCCAATGCCATCCTTTCTGCCCTTGGCGATAGCAAGATTCATTCCGAACATGCCAGCATTCTGTCCTACACCATTTCGAGCATCAACATTGGCAAGAACACTGTTCTCTCTTACAATCTCCGGAGAGATGTCAGGGATGATGTAGCCATCCTTGATTCCTCCAACGTATCTCTTGACTCGACCCACTCCATGGGAGTCTATACCTCTCAGGTTTGAAACGACAAGATTGTCAGCCACATAATGTGCGCTCTCCTCCGGAACATCATACTTCATCATGACTCTCTTGACGAAGCTATACAGTTTCTTCCAATGTATTAGCCTCTCACTCATTATGAATTCACCATAGAGATGATAGCCTATAGCGAATGTTTCTATGATAAAAGCATCAGGTTTTGAACGCAAGACTCACATGTTCTCTGAAGAATTGTCCCAAGGAGTTCTGCGCGGAATCCAACGTGGAACGTTCTCAGCATACCGCAGATACTCATCACCGAATCGCTTCACAAGTCCTGGCTCCTCAGACTTGATGAAATAGAAATGGTTCCCAATAAGGAAGAATAAGGACCACAGAAACATCCAAGTCGAGCCAAAGAGAACAGATTCTCCAAAAAGAACTAGGAGACCTCCAGAAATCATGGGATTCCTCGCATAACGATAGATTCCATGAACAACCAGATTCTGGGTGGGTTTCCAAGGTGCAAGAGTTCCCCTTCCAATCCTGGCAAACATCCTGATAGTGGATGTAAGAAGATACAATCCTACTATAATTGAGATGAGAGAAAACATGCCTGCTAAGTAATTGAGCGGAAATAAGAGGAGCCAACTGGGAGTCCACCTAGTGAGAAATAGAATCAGAAACGGAATCAATATGGTGACCAAGATTGGGAGCATGAATGACTGTGCGTGTGCCTTCCTACTCATTCATGCACCCCTAAGTATCATGGATAGCTAGCAGACCCTTTTTTAGCACAGTGTCAACAGGAGCCTCGAGCTGATCCGGATAGTCCCGGTTGTAATGAGCCCCACGACTCTCTTTCCGCATCCGAGCCATTTTGATGATTAGTTCAGCAACCGTAGCGATATTGCGCAGCTCCACAAGGTCAGGAGTAATGACAAAGTCCCAATAGAACTCCTCTATCTCCTTGGCTATGAAACCAATTCTGTTTCGGGCACGGATGAGCCTCTTGTTTGTCCTCACTATCCCAACATAGTTGACCATCAGCCTGCGAACCTCATCCCAGAGATGTGAGATGACAACATACTCATCGGTGTCTGTGGCCTCACCGGGATCCCAGGGAGGCATCTCAACCAGATCTATTGACTCCTTGATCTCCTTTGCTGCGTCCATTGCAGCATTGTGAGCTATGACAGCTCCCTCCAACAGTGAGTTGGATGCGAGGCGATTCGCTCCATGAAAGCCTGTGCCTGCAGTTTCACCGATTGCATAGAGACTAGGAACGTCGGTCCGACCATTGATGTCTGTCTTGACGCCGCCGCAGACATAGTGTACTGCTGGTACAACAGGAATGGGTTCCTTCGTTATATCGACACCTGCCTGAAGGCAGGTTTCATAGATTGCGGGGAACCTTTCACGAATGAAGTCAGCGTCTTTGAAGGAGATGTCCAGGAAGACGTGGTCAGCTCCGGTCTGTTTCAGTTCATTGTCAATAGCTCTGGCAACGATGTCACGCGGCGCAAGTTCAGCATCTTTATGATACTTGTCCATGAATCTTTCTCTATTAGGACCAAGGAGCACTGCCCCCTCGCCTCGCAGTGCCTCTGAAATGAGGAATGAACGGATTTGGGGATGAAATAGTATCGTTGGGTGGAATTGAATGAACTCCAGATTTGTGATGGTAGCTCCGGCTCTATAGGCCATCGCAATCCCATCGCCAGTTGAAATATCCGGATTGCTTGTATACAGGAAGACCCTGCCTGCACCCCCGGTAGCCAATACAGTGATTTTGGCGATAAATCGGTCAATCGTTCTTGTGTTTATATCAAGGACATAAGCCCCCATGACCCTCGCATTACTGGCGTACAGGTTGACAGCCATATGATGCTCAAAGATCTCAATATTGGACTCCGCCTCGACCTTAGCGATGAGGGCTTTCTCAATATCCGCACCGGTGTGATCCTTCACATGCAGCACTCGTCGATGACTATGCCCACCCTCCATCCCCAAGTCGAGTTCATCACACTCTTCATTCTCACAGAAATCGACTCCGAGATCCATGAGTTCCTTTACAACAGCTGGTCCCTGACGTATGATGTTCTCAACCACATCTCTATGGCAAAGACCTGCACCTACTCTGATTGTATCCTCAATGTGTGACTGAATGGAATCTTCCTCTGAAATGGCTGCAGCGATTCCACCTTGTGCTTTGCTTGTTGCACTATCTGATAGAACTGCTTTGGTCAACAGATGTACTCTACCATACTTCGCAGCCTTGAGAGAAAACAGTAGGCCAGAAATTCCTGTGCCGATAACTAGAAAGTCACACTTGCGTATATCGCTCAAGATGGCTGTCACCTCTGTGTTTGCAGCCCCTTCCCGTAGTTAAGTCATTTCCCCCGTCCCTCTTGAACATCAACAGCAAATGCCATGGAACACGTAGAAGTCTGGCGAGATTATGCAGATGAAAAGCAAGAGAATCATCTATGAACAGTTGCCACTACATTGCTAGAAAGAGGCATGATTCTGATGTAAGGTGAAACCGGATCCTTCGCTCGATCAATAATACCTCCACCAAAAACCTTCATCATAGGCAGGGCAAAATGAGCAGGAACGTGTATGACTAGCTCTCTTGGAAGATTCTTCATCTGGATCTCAATTTGATGTTGATTGGTAGATATTCCAACCTCAATATCTACTTCGCCATGACTCGTTGGAAGTGATTTCACTGTTAATGGTGTTGGAGATGTATACCACTCATCTGAGATAGCAGGAAGAATGACTAGGTCTTCTCCATCTTCGGATAGAATCATCTCTCGTACCAATAGCAGAAGGTCAACTGCAGCCATAATACTGCACCCATCCCCGTCACTGCCACCGAATGTTCGAATATTCACAAACTCAGGAAGCGTGTAAAATTCGGAAACAAACTCCTTCGATCGTTCCAGAAACTGCAATGTTGCGTATTCGTCTTTCCTGAGAACATGATATCGAGCAAGTCTGAGTCCTATATGACTAGAGACCCGGCCATCGGGCTTGGGTAGCTTGATGAGATGCTTTGAAACTAGACTGGTCACTGAAGCGATTACGGCCTCAACAAATTCACTTGAGACAATATCTATTCCAAGGAGAACAATCGAATCAAGCAAAGAGAGTGCATCTTGTTGCCCTCTCGAAGAGGAGAACACATCGGCATCACCTACTAGACGTTGTGCATTCTTTGACACGAGTAGCATGTACTTTACAACTGCCTCACTGATGGAGTCAAACTTCTCCCTATCTCCGAGAGTGTCATATGCATTGCTTGCGAGTACAAGAGCGGATATCATCCAGATGGCATCCAAGAGATCAGTAAGCTCCCACGACTTCATGACTTGTGGAGCGACGGGTTCAGGTCCCGGTGGCTCACCAAGAACATCTCTGG
>JAHQWZ010000193.1 GCA_029856425.1 Candidatus Thorarchaeota archaeon | reverse complement strand
CACCCAGGCTGGAGGAAGTGATCAATTTGCAGCGAAGTTCAGCTCAACTGGTGGACTCGTCTACTCAACATACCTTGGAGGAAGTGGATTTGATGCTGGATGCGATGTTGCAGTAGATGAAACTGGTAGAGCCTATATTTGTGGGCGTTCAGGTTCGACAGATTTTCCAACGGAGCGCCCATACCAAGATTCCCTTGCTGGTTCTGCTGACCTGACTATAGCTGTTCTGAACTCCACGGGGAATGGAATAGACGTAAGCACGTATTTTGGGGCTAGCAGTAATGACAACCCAACCTCGATGGTGCTTGGTGACGATGGATGTGTATATGTTGTCGGATACACGTATTCACTTGACTTTCCCGCTATCAACGCATATCAGGCTACACATGGCGGAAGTTCATATGACTCATTCATGGTGAAGTTTAATCCATCGCTCTCCTCGGTAAACTTTAGCACCTATCTAGGAGGCAGTAGCGATGATAGAGGGTTCGACGTTTCAATCGACTCATTTGGAAACTGCTATGCGAGTGGAGAAACTTACTCTGCTGACTTTCCGACTTTTCACTCACTTATGCCTCCCATTACTGGTTCAAGAGATTTCTATGCGGCGAAATTTGGCCCCTCAGGAGAATTTCTCTTTTGCACGAATTTCGGCGGCTTAAACGAAGAAACTGCCTTTGGCTGCACCTTCTTTAACGACTCCCTCTATGTTGTAGGCCTGACTATATCTCCTTCATTTTACACTACACCAAATGCATACCAGAGTATGTACATCGGAAATCCACAAGATGCATTCCTTGTGAAATTCTCCATTGACGATGTTGCTCCAACAATTAGGCCACTAACGCATCCTAATGGATCAGTAGTCTATGCTGGTCTTATGATAGGCCTCAATCTCACAGACAATTATAGTGGAATTGATCAGGTCATATACAACTGGAACCATCTTGACAACGCAACTCTTGAAGCTCCATACTATGTTGCAGCACCATCTGAAGAGGCTGTTTGGAGCCTACAGATATACGTGTCTGACAAGGCAGGTAACTGGGCTCACGATTATCTCATTTACATTGTTGACAATACATATCTCCCCACAATCGACTCCCCCGAAGACATCCAATATGAGGAAGGAACAACAGGTCACCTAATCAGCTGGCACCCTTCCTCATTGAACACCTCTCATTATGTCATCTATCAAAACAGCTCAATTCTACGATTTGGCTTTTGGAACAGCAGCACAGAAGTGATTTCAGTGGATGTTGATGGGCTGCCAGTTGGTATACATTCTTTCACACTTGAGGTGAATAGCACTTTTGCACCTGCAACAGATACCGTCGTCGTAACTGTTCTTCCCGATATGACCCCTCCATCGCTAGACAGTCCCTCAGACATCATCTATGCATTTGGAGCAGTAGGAAATACCATCAATTGGACACCTCAAGACACTAATCCTCAATACTATGAGATTCTGCTAAATGGGTCTCTCCTTTATTGGGGTATATGGAATTCGAGTTCTGAGATAATTAATGTGAACGTTGACGGACTGCCAATAGGTACTCACAGCTATATGGTCCGAGTGTCAGACATCCAATGGAACAATGCAACAGATCTAGTAGAAGTATCGGTTATTTCGCATGAAGGTTTCAGCTTGAATAATCCGCCAGATGTTGAGTATACAGAGGGCGAAACTGGCAATACGATAACTTGGATTGTAAATGCAATTTCCAGCTATGACTATAGGGTGCACAGGAATGGTGAGATGATTTTTTCTGGTAATCAAAATACTGAATCCGTTTCCTTGAACATTGACTATCTTGTTGCAGGATCATACAATTTTACGCTATCAGTCATAGATGTCTATGAACGGCAGGCTTCAGACACCGTCTGGGTCTCTGTACTAGAGAGCGCCGAAGAAACCAATGAACTAGCCAGTCTAATTACAAATCCTGTTGTTCTTAGTGCTGTTGGAGTCCTGACTATTGGGTACTTCGGAGCTAGGTATGCTATCCGTTCACGTCGTCGGGCAAAATGGCGGCGTGAGTTTGGTGGCTCTTGGGCATTGGAGAAAACAAGATGAAGTTCCATGTAAAAGCGCGCCGTGCCACAAACCTTTATTCGTTTTCAGCTGGGGCTTGCTTTGAGGGAGTCATTTGAACGAGCACCACCACTCCGATGGTCCTGATCCTCCATCACAGACTACACATGAAGACAATAAGCCAGTGGACCTAATACCCAAATCCGCTCTGTCATATCATCCAAGGATTGGAGACCCATTGGATCTTTTGGTTGACATGGGTTCTGGAGTTGTCCTAGGTCGTTCTGCTTCATTCCACACGAAGTATCAGCGCGCAGGCTTGGGCATGATAGGAGCGATCACGGAAACAAGTGATGATGTTCTCACCTCACTCTTTGGAATGCCCGTTCTGTTGGACTTTGTCAGCCCTCATGTGATGCTGGTGGCAGGAAAGAGAGGATCTGGCAAGAGCTATACTTTAGGGATTATCACAGAAGAACTTGCTCTCGCCATGGAGAGAAGAGAGATAGAGGTTGCTGGAGTAGTCATTGACACCGTGGATGTATTCCGACAGAGTGTCGAACCGAATGATGATCAGGTTGACCTTCTTGAGAAGTGGGGTTTGAAGGCGAGAGGATTTCCTTTTGCTGTGTACATTCCTCGTAGAACATATGCCGGACTCCCTGACGAGGTGAAGAAGAAGGCCCGTCTCTTTCCACTTGCTATCAGTCCTAGGGAATTGACTGCCTCTGACTGGGGGTTTGTGCTTGAGAAGGGAGGACAGCTCTCCACTGCCATGGACAACCTGATGGGTGATGTTCTTGAGAGTCTAAGAAAGGGATATTCTCTTGAAAGCGGCGAAAAGGTTCCACTGAAGCGTGACTTCAGCATACCTGATATGATTCAATGCATCGACTCGAACCCGTCAATTCTAGAACTCTACCAACCTGCGTCAAGGACCGCCATGATTCAGAGGCTCCGCCGCGCTGACAGACTTGGCGTCTTTCATCCCGGCGGAACAAGTGCACAGGACCTCGCCATAGCGGGTCAGATTACAATAATTGATGTGGCACCCTTGGGGTCCGATGCTAATACCGTCCTTGCCATCCTCACCAATATGTTATGTCGTCAGGTCCTGACTTATCGCATGGCCTGGACTGATGAAGGGGAAAGCGCAAGAGAGGAGCTACCGCCAACTTGGCTTATTATCGATGAGGCTCACACGCTTGTGCCTAAGTCAGGCAGTACCCCTGCTAAGGAAGCCATCGTGGGCTATGCCAAGCTTGGAAGACGATTTGGATGCAGTCTGGTTCTCTGCACGCAGCAACCTTCAGCTGTTTCAGACGAAGCAATATCCCAGGCTGACATTATCCTTTCCCACTCCCTCTCTCATGATAACGACATCAAAGCTCTACAGCAAAGAGCACCTGCTGTGATGCCAGAGAAGTTCCGTGACAAAGTCTTCATCAGCAGTCTTCCTCGTGGTGTTGGAATTGTGTTTGATCAGACCACGGAGAACAAGCGTGGCTTCATGATACAAGTCAGACCAAGGGTCTCTCAGCATGGCGGCACAGATCGTCTCTCTGCCCTTTTTGAGGCTGTTAGACTGATGATTCCTGATGAGATTGAACTTGAGGAGCTAGAGATCAAAGGAGCCGCCGCACCAGAGTCAATAGAGGAAGGCATTGCAAAGGATTTACCTGAAGTACCAAGACCTCCCCTGAAGCTCAGCAAGGAGGACTGGGAGGTCATGGATGCTTGGATGAAGGAGTATATCGAGGGCTATTTTGAAAGACAAAAGCAGGAGTATGCTATCACAGAGGAACCGGGTCCAAGAGAGGAGGACGGTGCAGCAAAACCACTGTTGGAGTGGACTATTACTGATGCAGATATTCAAGAAGAGTACACGCCAGCTGAGATAGACGGGTCGGTGGTTTCAATACGAAGATTCGGACCTATTACACGCTCCCTCTTGACGAAAGCAGTAGCCCGAAAAGTGCTCTATTCTCCTGTTACTCACACCTATCTATTCGGTCGAGATTCATTAGCGAGGGAAACCACTAGCATTGTCAGAACCGACATTGAACCCCACTTGCTAGTAGAGGAAATAGTGTCTAAGATGGGAGCAATGGGAATGCAAATAGACTCCATCAAAGACTCCGATGGCTTCTCTTTTGTGATGCTTAACAAAGATAGCATTAGAGCTGGTCTATCAGTTGGTGCGAGCGGCCCAATGACCTGTGTGGCAGTGGCAGTGGTTGGAGATAGCAGGAAAGAGGTCTCATCTATCTCCAATCAACTTAGTGAGTATGCAGAAGAATGATTGTCTACTTTTGGCAAGCCCTAGATTAACTCTTATAAGCAGATTTCACAGACAGCCGTCTAGGTGCGCAGAATTTGAGCAATGAAGGCATACGATCACCTGTCAATTTCAAACTTGAGTCAATGATGGACCTGGCAAGAATGCTAGCTTCCTCCGGTCAGGCGAACCGGCCTGCAAGCCTGCTCTACTTCAAACATAAGGGCAAGCATATCTATGGTACACTGATCTCACATCATGGC
>JAHQWZ010000192.1 GCA_029856425.1 Candidatus Thorarchaeota archaeon | reverse complement strand
GAGGAGTGAAGTATAACTCTGGAGGCATAATGGGAACTGGCGTCGCTATTGTCGCAGACTCTCTCTCCATGTTGAGGAAGTATGTCTTCGAATCACACCAGATCTCCATGACCGAGATGCTTGAGACTCTGGAGAGGAACTATGAAGGAAGAGAAGAGCTCAGAATTCGTCTTGAGAACGATCCTGACAAATACGGCAATGATATCGAGCATGTAGACTACTTGGCTCGCGATACAGGTAGGGCCTTCTGCAAATCAATCCAGAAAAGGATGACGACACGAAATGGATCCTATCATGGTGCGCTCTTCTCGGTATCTATGTACATTCCACAGGGAGAGGTTCTTGGAGCCACACCAGATGGCAGAAAGGCCGGAAAGATGATTTCTGATGGCGTGTCACCAACTCAGAATCGAGATATCCATGGACCAACTGCTGCGATGAACTCTGTAGCAAGACTTGACCATAGACTATGCTACAATGGCACGCTTTACAACATGAAGTTCACTCCAGATCACTTCGAGTCCACTTCTAGCAGAAAGAAGTTCATCAGTCTAATAGATGGATACTTCAAGCTTGGTGGGCTCCATGTGCAGTTTAATGTCGTGGACAGAGAAACCCTAGAAGATGCGAAGGTGAATCCCTTGCAGCACAGAGACCTTATTGTGCGAGTTGCAGGATATAGTGCCTACTTCATTGAGCTGGATCCATTCGTGCAGGACGAGGTCATTGCACGTACAGAGTTCACACCAAGCCCCTAGACCTCTGAATAACGACGGCAGATTTAACTCTCAGACTGCTCCCACTCATCCTGTTTAACTGACCAATGAGTGTGATTTAATGGGCTATGACGTGGTCACCTTTGGTGAGGTAATGCTCCGACTGTCGCCCCCCGACTTTATGAGGTTCGAACAGACCCATAGCTTCAATGCGCATGCAGGAGGAGCTGAGATGAATGTGGCTGTGGCATGCGCTCGTCTTGAACTCAATTCTGCCTATGTGACAAAGCTCGGTGACAACTCTATCGGGCATTTCATCCGAAACAAGGCTCGAGAGCATGGTGTTGATACTTCTCACATTCTCTGGGATCCTGATAGTCGCTGTGGCGTATACTTCGTTGAGTTTGGGGCCGCACCAAGAACAAACAGGGTCATCTATGATAGGAAAGAATCTGCAATAAGTAGAATCAAGCCTGGCGAGGTGCCTTGGAACAAGATACTTGATGGCACCAAGTTATTCCATACTAGTGGTATCACTCCTGCGTTGAGTTCCTCATGCGCAGATGCCACCATGGAGGTTCTAGAGATAGCTAAAGGGAAAGGTTCCAAGGTTTCTTATGATGTCAATTATCGAGGAAAGCTATGGACACCGAAGGAGGCAAAAGAATTCACAGAGCCCGCTTCAGAATATATTGACATCTTGATTACAACCGAAGAGGACACAAAGGTGGTCTACGGGATTGAGGGCAATGACTATGAAGAAGTGGCTAGGAAGCTAACCGAGAAGTTTGGCTTTGAAGTGGTTGTCATAACCCTTCGAGAGACCCCCATGGTTCTCACTAACAAATGGTCTGTGTTTGCATTCTCGGATGGAAAGGTCTACAAGAGCCCTGTTTACGACGTCGAAGTTATTGACCGGCTGGGCGGAGGCGACTCCTGCAGTGCAGGATTCATATATGGCTATCTTATTCTGAAGGACCTTCAGAAGGCGGTGGACTTCGGTTCTGCATTCTCAGCGCTGAAGCACTCTGTACCTGGAGACTTGGCATTTGTCTACAAGTCAGAGGTTGAGAAACTGATCAAGGGACGCGAGCGTGGTCTCAGAATAGACAGGTAGGGTGAAGCCATGTGGGATAAGAAGAAAGCATTAGACCTGATTCATGAAACGGCACTTATTCCTATAATCCGCGTCGATTCCTCTGAAACGGCCATGAAGGTTGCACAGGCTTTTCTTGAGGGCGGAGTGAGGATTATTGAAGTAACATTTAGTGTGCCTGGTGCAACAGATGTAGTTCGACAGCTCAACGATGAACTTGGCGACAAGGTACTAATCGGTACGGGGACTGTTCTAAACGCTAAGATGGTAGAGGAGGCTGTGGCGGCTGGCAGCGAATTCATCGTTAGTCCAGGATATTCGAAAGAACTTATTGATGCTGCAAAGAGTCATTCCAAGATATGCATTCCTGGAGCACTAACACCCACTGAGATACTGGACGCGTACAATCTTGGCTCTGATGCAGTCAAGGTGTTCCCTTGCGGGAATGTGGGAGGAGCTGAATACATCAAAGCCGTGAGGGCGCCGCTCCCTAAAATTCCCCTTGTTCCAACAGGAGGTGTCAATCTAGAAACTGCGGGGCCCCTGCTGGAAGCTGGAGCTTTTGCTCTGGGAGTCGGAAGCGCCATCACAGATAAGGCTGCAGTAAAAGAGGGCCGCTTTGAGGTCATTACTGAGAATGTCAAGAAGTTCCTTGAAATCGTTGAGAATTTCAGATAGCATCTAGAGTCCATTAGCTATAAAAGCCGCTTAGATGGGGCCTGCTCTAGCACAGCCATTGGAGAGAGCTTGAGATGGGTAATGATCTACTAGAACTAATGCGTGAACGAATTGTGATTGGTCTAACAAGAGAAAAGACTATGGAAGCCATCGATGGATGGGAAAGGACTGCTCTTCTCATCCTGGAAGATGGTTCTAAGTATAATTTCGTCGTCAAGGACAACGACATAACTGTAAACGAGGGTGAGATTCAGGACCCGGACATGACAATCAAGAGTGATGAAGATACAATCAGAAAGCTCTTCCTTGAAGAGATGAGAGCTGAAAGCGCCATCATTAGAAGGAAGCTCAAGGTTAGAGGATCAACGCGTGACCTATTAAAAATTCGACAAATCTTCTAAATCAATTCATTCCACGGAGGCATTAGGTTGGACCCGAAAGTCATTACCGAATTGGAAGAGATTGTAGGCACAGAATACGTTTCAACTAGAGAGGATGTTCTCATAGCCTACTCAGTTTCAGCATCAACCAGCTTTGAACCAGTGCTGCCTGATGCAGTCATTCGTCCAGGAACTACACAGGAAGTCCAACTGGTTCTCAAATTGGCAAACAAAAATGGAATCCCTGTGATTCCGAGGTCGGGAGGGTCCAGTCTTCAAGGGGAAGTCATCCCAAAGAAAGGCAGTCTTGTGATAGAGCTGATGAGAATAAACGGAATCACTCTCTACAAGGACCTTCGTTCGGTGACTGTTGGTGCGGGTGTGACTTATGGAATGCTCGACAAGTTCCTCAGTAAGCATGACCTCTGGGTACCTTTCTACCCAGGCTCATCCCTATCAGCAACAGTTGCAGGAAATGTTGCTGTCAACGGAGCGGGGTTTGGATCTGCAAAATTCGGCTGCATCGCAGAACTTGTTTTTGGACTGGAGGTGGTATTACCTGATGGCCGCGTTATTCAAACCGGATCTGAGGCCAATCCAAATGCACCCGGCCCATTCCTGCGATATGCTTTTGGTCCTGATTTGACTGGCTTATTCATTGGTTCCCTTGGTAGTTTCGGAATCATCACGAAAGTGTCGCTTAAGACCCATAAGCGAATGCATTTCTTCGACTATAACACATATGGCTTTGAAGTCGCAGCCCAAGCAGAGAATTTCTTAATCGATCTGAAGCAAAATGATATCGGCTCTCTCTGGGCAGCAATCTATGAAGGCCAAATTCTCGACTTCTTCCTTGATATGGTAGGTGATGAGTATGGAGTCCCTAATCATGATTGGCCTAAATACACAGTTTCTCTGGTTCTTGGCTCAATCCGAGAGGACCAGCTCCTGAGTGATGTTGACATGGCCAAAGGCATCTGTGAGCGTAATGGGGGACATGTTATTGGAATCCGAGAATTGCCCAAGGGCGAGTGGAATGATAGAATGCGAGAACTTGCTCGATCATCCTATGTCCATGGTTGGCACTGGAGGATTCTCTATCACCATCAGACACCTACGAATTGGCATAAAACAATGGAGGAACTCTGGTCAATAATGGATGAATATCGATTATTAGGCCATACAGCTGGATTTCAATCCGGCCACTCCAGCTATAATTATTATCCGCAGCTATACTATGACCCTCAAGATAAGGATGAAGAACAGACAGTACGAAATGCGCACAGAGAGCTTGCTCGACGACTATTCAAGACTGGAGCTGTCCCATTCAAATTGGCACCCTATTGGATTGATGGGGTGGAAGAGATGACTGACTACCTAGAGCTGGTAAAGAAACTAAAACACGCTCTCGATCCCAAGGGAATTATGAATCCAGGAGTACTTGGAGGCATCTGAAAGATGGCTGAGATAAACATGGATGAGCTCCTGGAGAACTTGGCACAATGCCGTAGATGTGGTATCTGCCGGAATGCTGTATATGAAGATCTTGGCTTCAATGGGGTATGCCCAGTATGGAGGAATTCTAGTGGATTTGAAACCAGTTTCATGAGGGGCCGAATCCAAGTTGCCCAGGCACTCCTCGATGGGCGTCTGGAGAAAACAGCTGAGAACATGGAATCGATTTATACATGCATGCTATGCGGAAACTGCACGGAGATTTGTCCGGCAGAGTTTGATCCTGCA
>JAHQWZ010000191.1 GCA_029856425.1 Candidatus Thorarchaeota archaeon | reverse complement strand
GATGTGGTTCCTAAACCTTTGGACTACCTTGCACAGAAAACCTGTCTACTGAGATGTTTTTCGCAAGGCCTTAGACTCTTGAAATAGGTGAAACATCTTGGTGAAGGAATCTAGTAGATTGGGTGCATTGGGATAAAGCACCATATTGCGAGGCGGAGGATGGACATGACGCAAGAGTTACTGAGCTAATTGCACCGCCAAAGATTTAGAATATCTAGATCATAGTAAGAACCTTATCTCACCATTAGAAGGCAGCGGGAGATCCATATGTCGAATATTCGTGCTTGCCTGATTCTGGAAACGGATACCGGTGCGCCGCTATACTCTCATTTCTTTGACAATGATTTGAAAGCTGACCCCAATTTGGTCCCCCAGAAAATAAGGTCGGGAGATATCAAGATGGTACATGAAATGGGAAAACATACGGTGTTCTCTGCTCTGGTATCAAACGTAACTCCGGATGTCAAATCGCTTCTGCAGAGGTTCCGTGATAGAGTTGATGAAGTATACAAGGACGGCCTCAAGAGAGGAGAAGGCAACTTCGCGGATTTCGTGATTCTTGATAACATTGTCAAGACAATATTCCAGCAATAGCTCCTTCACTTCGGATAGTACTTAGCCGGATCTTCTGAGAAAACCTTCTCCTCCGTCTTATGAGCGCCTGGTGTGTCCAACTCTATATCACGCTTCAATGCCCTGTCCAGGGATAGTATTTCATTGAAGACCTCGTTCTGGACAATGAGTCGTTGAACCTCGTTACTGCCGGTCCATATTGTAGCCAGCCTCGCATCACGATAGAGTCGTTCGATGGGATAGACATCAGTATACCCAATTCCTCCAAGGATTTGCATTGCCTCATGTACAGCATGGAAGCCAGCCTCAGTCCCGTATACCTTAGCCTGAGAAACCTCTTTTCTACACCATGCCCCTGTATCCGCCACCCTAGCTGCTCGATACACTAATCCACGCGCTGCATCAAGTTCCGTAATGCAATCGGCCACCTTGAAACTAACAGCCTCAAACCTGCGTATGGGACGCCCGAATGCCTCACGCTTATCTGCATATCTTACCGCGAGCTCCATAGCAACCTGCCCCATGCCTATAGCTCCCGCAGCAGATGTCAGACGTTCTGGAACCATCATGGCATTGAACACATCATTTCCACCATTGAGGTCCCCAACAAGATTGGACTCAGGAATTTCCACATCTGACATTATGATTCGAGCAGCACCCATACCGCGGCAACCCATGAGTTCATACTCCTCTCGGACCTTGACTCCAGCATCGCGGTCAACCAAGAATGCACTGAGTGATTTATGAGGGGGAGCTTCAAAATCGGTCTTAGCATAAATCAAGAAGTAGTCAGCGCCAACACCACCAGCTACAAACCGTTTCTCCCCATTTAGGACAAATGTATCGCCTTTCGAAATTGCTGTAGTGTTAGTCCCAAAAAAGTCCGATCCTCCTCGGGGTTCAGTCAGACCCTCACCACATATCTTTTCACCTTTCAGCGTTGGCTGCAGGTATTCTCGCTTCTGTGCCTCTGTCCCATACTTGTCTATACCCTCTCCTATGATGCTGGGGAGCGAGTAAGCACATCCAAGAGATATTCCTAGAACGCCGACTTCCTCCACTGCGAGCATCTCAGAAACCCAGCCAAGGGCTCTACCTCCATACTCCTTCGGAAATCTGAGTCCAAGTAAATTGGCCTTGGCAGCGACCTTGATGAACTCATAAGGATACTCCTTTTCCTTTGAGTCCATGGCAACTATTAGTTCCGAATCCACCTTATCCCGCACAAATGCGCGAACATCGTCACGTAGTTTCTTCTCATCATCACTCAGCAATACTTCAAACATTGTCCTATCCTCGCGGATAGATATCTATGCGCCGCGCAATAAAGAGTCTAGGGTGTCTTGGGATCCGGGTTGCCTATGGATATGGATGGCTTCAGTTGGGCAGACTAGCTCGCATGCTAGGCACAGAATGCACTCAGCATCGAGAACTGGGTCAACAACAGCATCACCTTCTTCGGAAATCCAAGCCACAAATACCTCTACTGGGCAAGTGGTGACACACTTCATGCACCCAGTGCAAGATTCAACATGCAGCCCCGCAATGTTGCCATGAATTCTCCCGCTCTCTCCATCATTCTTAGACCATACGGGATGACCTTCATGTGATTCAATTATGGACCACGTGGTCCGAAAGCTCCTGTCGATTGGCACAAAGCCCATCTAAGCGGGGGGTCTTATAGAATATGCCATGGTGCTGATAACCCCAGATATTTTCGGAAGGGGCAAGATATCTTATCCTCTACTGATGCCAGATTCGTCAAGGAGATACTCTAGAACACTCTGCCAGATTTTTCCATCCTCTCTCCATTTGTTCTCGAAGTTGTTTGTATTGACCCATTCTCTCAAAGCACTTGCAGCAGCTGCGGAGAATTCTTCATCAACAGCATCCAATAAGCCCTGACTTACTAATGCTTGCTGAATTATCCGCGAAATGTCACCCTCTATACGATGTAACTTGGTAGGGTCCTCTCGGTTCAGAAGCGTCATATCATAGAGAGCAAATATTCGTTCTAATTCTTCAATCGGTCTTGGATTGTCATCGACTCTGACATCTACATATCTATCATTACCACCCTCATAACCACCTTCTTTCCGTACCACTAGGATTGCAGCAGACTGCATCCCTCTTCTGTCGCCTCCAGCTGCCTGACCGGCATTGAGTGCAGCAAATAGCCTATCTATCAAATCACCTTCTGTCTTCTCATACGCCTCTGCCATATCCTTGACTACTGCGTCACCTGCTAAGATGTTCCCCTGACAAGCATATCCATTTCCGACAATATGACCTGCCCACTCCATGCATTCCTTCCCTGTGTGTGACACAGCAAATCCTTTGGAATCAACAATTCCAACTTGTCTATGCTCGACCTTTTCATCATCCTTTAGCAGGGCTTTCAGGGTTACAGAAGCGCTCTTACCTTCGCCCAGAAGCTCCAGTCCTCTAGGTCCGTAGGATGTGTTTGCCCAGGCTTGAGTCGCCACCCCACCTACTTCAGCCAATGCCCAGGGAACCACAGCACCCACAGCAGGAAACTTGGACTGTACAATAATCCCGATATCGCCATTTGAAGGATCTCGTGCAACAATAGAGAAAGTTGAAGGATAGCAACGCAATCTCACCAACAATTACCTCCGTATGATGGTCTGAAAAGAGAGCCCACGCCTCTTTAGATAGTCGGTTCAAATAACAGGCAAATCTTAAGAGAATGAAATCCTGAAGAGTGGATACATTAACATCAGGTTGGACGAGATTCAGGGAAGTGCTCTCTCGATGGCTGAAATCTATGTCTGGTACGTGAATTCCACTGGACAGGAGAAGAGCTATGGTGTTGAAACCAACGAGAGATGCGTCAATCTAGACCTTCGTGATATGATTTCGGTAGACCTTCTTCCCCTCATTTGGTGTCGGAATCTTGAAGATCTAAGCATTCGCAATAACAAACTCACAGAGATAGACCTTTCACCATTGTCAAAGTGCCCAAACCTTCAAGGGCTAAGACTCAATAATAACCAGCTTGAGAAGCTGAATTTGTCCCCCCTCGCCGAGTGCTCTATGTTGGAAGAGCTGGCTATCCAAGCAAACAGGCTCAAACGAGTAGATATTTCTCCTCTGTTTCATTGTCATGCTCTTAAGGAATTGAAACATGATGCGGCTATTACACTTCTAGCAGACCTAACTTTGAAGTCTGTGGGTAGCTGGCCTGATGTTTTGATGGAACGTTTTCACCGAATTCTATGGACTCTTCCCTCAGAATAGGGAAGGGTGGACTCGGGACTATGCCCGAGCCCTAAAGAGGTCGAAAGACTATGTCTAGGTTCAACTGTTTCTGTATCTTACAGCAATGACAATTATTGCAAGCACACTGAAGCCACCTGCGAGAAGAACAAGTTGATTGTAGTCAATACCTAGGAAAGTCCAAGTTGTAGAGAGAGGGGAGATTCCAAGAATAGGGTCATAGTCTAGCGTTTCATCTCCAAAGTACTCGAAGGCAATGAAGAGAGATTTGTGTTCCTGTGCCATGAGACCTTCACCATGGGAGGCTCTCACTTCGACTTGATGAGACGCGTTACCTGCGAAAGCATGCTGGGCGTATTCCATCCATGCATTGCCAAAGGAGAATTTAGTACCCTCTTGATCAATCCTTGAAACATCTCTTTCACTTATGTTACGATTATGCTCGCTTTCACCTACAGTGAACTGGAACACTAGAATCGAGTCTGTGTTGGTCCATTCCCAGCCAGATATTCTGAGATCGAACTTGAATTGGTCTGGAGTTGCCAGATAAAAGTGGATGCGAATCTGAATCTCGACATCCATAGGATTTGTGTGACCAGGAATCCTATGCATACCGGGCATGGTTACCATTCCTGAGCCATGATCATAGGTTTCAGTAGTCGTGAAATTGAAATGGAGTGCTGTTACCACGTCATTCTGTTCCTCAGTAAGAAAGCCGCTGAAATCCCAATCTGCCTTCGGCAGCGAGAAAGCACCACCAACAATTGCATCCACTCCAGGATCAAAAATCATGTTCGCATTTGAGTCATTAGCT
>JAHQWZ010000190.1 GCA_029856425.1 Candidatus Thorarchaeota archaeon | reverse complement strand
CGTAATCGGAACCAGAATCCCCTACGAAGGTTGAGTAGTTCAGTGAAGCGCCGTCAGCATCTAATTTGAACACGAAACAGTCTGCGTTGTCAAGTGTACTGTCGTAGGCATTGACTAGTGGAAAGTTCATGGAATTTGTGTGGCCAGTCACGTATGCATTCCCTAAGGCATCAACGGCTATGGACCGTCCCACATCGGAATTTGATCCGCCGACGTAGGTTGAGTAATGTAGGTAGTCACCGGATGCACTCAGCTTGAATACTACACAATCCCAATCACCAGAAGAATTAGCATAACCATTCACAAAAGGAAAATCTGAAGATTCTGTGAACCCAGTCACGTAGGCGCACCCCGAAGAATCAACTGCAACAGAAAACTGAGGGCCGGATTCCGCATAGCCTTCCATGTCCGAACCTCCAATATAAGTTGAATAGAGCAATGGATCAATTACGAGCATCTGCGAATGATCAAAATCACCAACCTCCACCCCAAAAGTCTGAGGACCGCGGGCTACAAACTTAGCTTCAATCGTCTTCTCATCTTGAAATGCCTTCAGCCCCTCGTCCACAAACGCTGCCTTGTCTTTCAGTAGACTCAGTGATGTTGATTCCAGTTTGTAGGAATCATGGCCGTCACACCGAATTTTGATGTTGCTCGGATCACCATCTGGTGAAACTTGGAACTCGTACTTGGCACCCTTTTCTGTCGCTCTATAGGCGACGCTAATACCGGGCCATACTTCATTATAGATGACACTTGTGAACCCTCTGATGTCTGTGTAGGTGCCACGATCACCAAGGAAGTAGTTTAGTCGATGTTGGACCAGACCCACCCCACGCGGAGCAACCCCAAAACTGCCTTCAAATGATAAGATCACTCTGCCATCCGTGTTCTCCTTGAGAAGAATTACCTTGTCTAAACCGAAGCCAATCCATCCTCCAGGGATTCTCCCGTAAAACATCACATCTTGTTCGTCTATCTGACCGATATTCTCGCAGAATTGACTACGTTGATCCTGTTGTGCTTTCTCAGCAATCACTGCACCATTATCATAGCCAGTTGCCAATGAGCCTTCATTGACAGCAGGGTCTTGTGATCCCAACTCAGCAACATAAAATACGGTGCTTTCATTTGCTGAAACACCAACGGAGCTATATAAGGAGCCACAGACCAAGATTGCGACAAATGTCATCACAACCAACAGATTAAGTTTCGTGCCAGTCATGAGTCCTGCCCACCACATCAAGAAACCTCGGGCTTCTCAAGATGATTCAATCCTCTGGAAATTGACCTCTGCATATATCAAAAACCCGATTGCTTGAAAGAGCAATTGGGCAGATGATTAATCTTCCGGTAATTCAGATGTTGAGCGTAGGTCCTAGGAATACTTCTTGCTCTGGTTAAAGACCAAGCTCTTTACAGTAACCGGAAAGGCTTGACCTGCGTATAAGGGTGCACCGATATCAATCCAGTCACCCTCTTCGAGAAAAAGCTCATCCAAGCAGATGAGATTGTGTTGAATTGATGTTTCACGACGAACTGTTACCCCTACCATTTTTGCGATATCAGTTTCAAAGAGCAATATGACCATCTTCTTGGCGGCAACTGTAAACGGTAGTGCGCGCTCTATTGCTTTTGCAAATTCCTGCAGCCACGTATAAGATCGATAGAGTGAATCCTTGAAGTATAGCGCAACAAGGTCCTCACCTTCAATCAAATCGAATTTCGTAAAGGCACTCTTGACCTCCTTCCTAACAACATCAGGACCATAGTTCTCTTTGGTCACGTTTACCGGAATGACTGGAATATTTCTAATTGGAAACTCAATGCTCTTGTCAAAATAGCAGGTAGATCCAGATACAGAGAGCGTGAATGCACCAGCACCAATGACTGTTGCTCTAATCTTATTCTCTGGCTCTATAACCAGCAAGCCAATTTCATCAACCAGAGATTTGATTTCTTCAGCAAGAAACCGTCCTATGTCATTGTAAGTATCTTCGCCCCCGTAGTAGATTTCCGCAATGCCTCCTGAGAACGAGAAATCATCTACTGAGATTGAAAAATCCAAGTCATTAGTCATCATCAATCCTTTGGCGATACAGCTTTTAGCAGGACCTCTCATTACCTCTAGCAGTGCCTTTGCATACTCACGAGAGATAAGTTTCGCATCATCCTCAGGGATGATATCCCCCAGCTGGTAACTCATGCCTAATTCTTGCATGAGAAAATTAGTAGGTTCATCAATCCTCCAAATCGTGAATTCTTTGTCTATTCCTAATAGACGTCCGCCTACATTGATACACGCTGTACTCAGCACAGTACCGTTAGATGCTATGGCAAGATTGCTAGTTCCTCCACCGATATCCACGTTCATGATGATGCGGCCGGTCTTTCTTGATAGATCAACTATGCCACTACCCATTGCACCAAGAATAGACTCATAGTTGGGCCCTGCTGCAGCACTGACGAACTTCCCTGATTCGGATGATAGACGTCGCACAATCTCCTCAGCATTCTGTTTCTTTGCGGTTTCTCCCGTGACGATTACTGCTCCAGATTCAACCATTTCTGGAGTGATACCTGCCTTTCGATATTCTGCCTCACAGAATTTGATGATTGACTCAATGTCTATGGTGTATCTGTCAACTAGGGGTGTGAAGATAATATCACTCTCATAGATGATTTCTCTGTCAACTAAGATGAATCGGTTTGTAGGATTGAGGTAGCTTCTTTCTCTATTGAGAGTGAGTCGCGAGAAAACGAGATGTGATGTTGATGAACCAATATCGATTCCTACACTCAGAAGATTCAAACTCTCAGAGCTGTCATATAATGGATATACACGGCTTCTAGGCTCAGAGCGAGATTTGGTCGAATCCATAGTCTTCACGGATGCTTTCAGCTTCTCATGCTCAGCGCTTGAAAGAGCAGCATTAAGAATTGGACTTACCAAACCCACCATTCTGTCGAAACTCGCTCCAGATTCTAGGATGGTACTGAGGGCGGGTTTGAATTCCTTGATGAGGAGATGAAGGCTCGAGATGTCTGAAGTGCTTTCAGACTCGTCTTGCTGCATTAAGGATTCATATTGTTGAGTGAATCTCTCTTCGAGTTCTTCAGCTTCTTCACTATGATATTCCTTGAGGAATTCACTAACGGTTTCAATGATTCGCCACTTCAGTCGGTTAGCATCAGCCATCTTGATTCCGCCTATGAATACTCCTTGTTCTCGCTAAATACCAGACTCTTGACTGTGACAGGGAATGATTCGGTCGATTTGAAGGGAACACCAATATCGATCCAGTCACCTGCCTCTAGCTGTAATTCATCAAGGACCAATATGTTGCTCTTAATCGAAGTTTCATCGCGTATTACGAGACCTAACCTCTTAGCTACATCATAGCCAAAGATCAGGATGATTAGCCTCTTCTTTGAAGCAGTATTTGACAGGGCTTTTTCAATCGACTTTGCAAAAGGAGGCAACCACCCGTCGCCAGTGTAGACTCTAGTAACAACTCGGTCCTTGAAGTAAAGGGCAACTGTATCCTCTCCCTCGACCATGTCAAACTTTGTGAATGATTTACGGATTTCCTCCACTAATCTCTCCGGCGCAAATTCACCATTTGATATGTTGACGGGTAGAACAGGTATGTTAGCCACTGGAAGTTCAATATTCTCATCGAAGAAGGTTGTTGATCCTGATACTGAGAGAGAGAACGCTCCTGCACCGATTACTGTAGCTCGAATCTTATGCTCTGGCTCAACAATTGGTAGACCCAGTTCTTCCACCAATGTTTTGATTTCCTCTGCTAGCATTACACCGATATCATCAAAGGTTTCATCGCTGCCATAGAACATCTCAGAAACCCCGCCTGAGAAGGAGTAGACATCAACCGGTGTTGTGAAATCCAGGTCATCTGTCATCATCAGTTCTTTGGCAACTTTACTCTCAGCTGGACTTTGCATAACCTCGACCAACGCTTTCGCATACTCTCGAGCAATAGTCCTTGCATCCTCTTCAGCAATTGTATCACCAATCTGATAGGTCATGCCTAGTTCATTCATGAGGAATTGTGTAGGTCCATCTATTCTCCAAATCTTGAAGTCCTCGTCAATTCCAAGCAGACGACCGCCGATATTGATGCAACTTGTGCTGAGAACCTGACCACGGGATGCAATCGCTAGATTGCTGGTTCCTCCGCCAATGTCAACATGGAGATGAGATTTCTGGCTATAGAGAGACTGGTCAACAATCCCGCTTCCCATTGCACTGAGAAGCGACTCAAGATTTGGTCCTGCCGCAGCACTGACGAATTTTCCTGATTCGGAAGATAATCGGTTAACAATCTCTGCGGCATTCTGTTTCTTGGCTGTTTCTCCAGTGACTAAGACCGCACCAGTTTCAACCATCTCTGGAGCTATTCCAGCCTTCTTGTATTCTTCTTCGCAAAACTCAATGACAGCCTCGACATCGATGTTGTATCGATCAATAAGTGGGGTGAATATGATCGAGCTTTCGTAAATGATCTCTCGATTGACTAGATTGAAACGATTCGTAATATTGAACATACTTGTTTCACGTTTCAAAGTAAGCCGGGAGAAAATGAGGTGAGAAGTTGATGAACCAATATCGATGCCAACACTCAAGACCTTCATGTACTCGACA
>JAHQWZ010000189.1 GCA_029856425.1 Candidatus Thorarchaeota archaeon | reverse complement strand
ACAAGAGAAGAAGTAGATAGGATGTATGAACGATTAGAGGACATTTCTACAACCGTGCCTTCAGAGAATGATAACTACAAGATATACCAGTTCTATGCAACGGATCTGGAGGGTAGAACCTTAGAATTTCAGTCCTTTCTGCATAGGATACAGCCAATCGAGATAGATCAGTTCTTACGAGAATAGACTTGGTGGTGTCTATAGTGCCACAAAGGCACTTGTGGAGCTGTCCCAGCCGAGCTGCTTCGCCTTCTTGAAGGCTTCACTGGACTCCTTATGCTTGCCAAGAATCCAAAGCAGAAGACGTAGTTTGTTCCAGAGATCGGGGTTCTCTGGATCAGCCTTGATTTCCTGTCTCACACCCTTCTCAATTTGCTTGAACGTTTTGATTTCCATCTTGCGTTCCTTCTCGGCCGCTTCAAGAATTCCATGAATGAGTTCTGGAGAACGCACAAATTGATAGGAGAGAAATTCTTCTGGCGCCCCTTTGATTGCGTTATTTAACGCAGCTTGAGGGGTATCAGCAGCTCGCCACAGTTCACCAGCAACCAGTTGGTTTTCACAACCACCTTGCATGAAATCAAGAAGTGTTTCTAGATGCAATGTAACTGGATGGTCTTCGCCTAACAAGTGCTGAGCTTGACTCCATTCAAAATACACTACCTCGCGGCCGATGTTGTCAAGGATTCTAGGTGTACATCCTATTTTCTTTAGGTCAGCGATTAGGTTTTTGACTGTATACTTCTTCCTTTTCGTGAGTTTAGCCGACTTTTTCCCAGACATACTCCTCACCTATTGAAGCACCTTAGTAAGTACTTCTGGCATTAGATAAATTAACTCCATATGGACCATGGAGGACTAAAAGGGCAGCTGAAACAACATCCAAATAGGTAATGTAACGAAAAGTCTAGTATAGATACTGCCGACTAATAGCAGAATTGATACAAAGAGGACCGCCCAGTCCCTTCTGCGGAACCTGAGAAGTTCCATGTATGTTCTATTCTCACTTGCTCCAAATCCTCTTGATTCCATGCTCTCAGCCACAGACAAAGCCCTTCGTATTGACACAATGATGAGGGGAACTATGATTGGTACTATGTTTCGAATACGTTTCAAAACGTTACCCTTGTCCAATTCAACTCCACGCGCCTTTTGCGCATCCATTATTGCATAGGCCTCCTGCCCGAGTGTGGGAACATATCTCATAGCCATGCTCATGGCAAATGCAAACTCGAAACGAACTCGCATCTGAATAAGGGCTTGAGCCAGTTGGTCAGGATGTACTGTCAAAAAAAAGATGGAGAAGGACGTCATCAATGCAAGGAGTCGGATGGCTAATGCTATTGAGTGAGAGAATGGATTTGACACTGTTGAAAGAAGAGTGTTGAAGATGATGATGAATAGCAACAGGTACGACATCCCTTTCATGCTGCGAGCCCATCTTCGAAGCGACTTGGCTGCTGCAAGAAGTGGTAACATTGCCATGAGAATGATCATCAGAGGAATAATGTTCAGGAAAAGAAGAGATATTACAGCAAGTGTGAACGCCAGCATCATCTTGGAACGGGGGTCAAGATTATGAACAGCTGAATCCTGACGGGTATACTGGAATACCTCTAGGAATGACATCATTGCGTACCTCCAAGTATTCCAGAAACAGCATCCTCCAGCTCTGATAGCAGTGTTAGTCGTTCTGACACCTGTGGAAAGGCCTTGTGAAGCGCTCTCGCAGCTACTGTTAGCTGTGGGAGAGTCAGCGAACATCTCTCTAGGACATCTTCATTGCTTAAGACCGAGCTTGTAGAGCCGTCCGCTACTATCCTTCCTTCAGCCATTGCTATGGTTCTGGGGAAGTGTTCTATCACAAACTCAATGTCGTGAGTCACAACTATCACTGTGCGGCCTCGGTCATTGAGGTCCATAAGCATGCGTGCCAGTAGCTCTTTCTGCTGAGCATCCTGACCAATGGTTGGTTCATCCAATGCAAGCACCTGCGGCTCAGTAGCTAATACTGTCGCAAGGGCCACTCTTTTGCGTTCGCCTCCTGAAAGGGCAAACGGAGACCTCTCTGCAAGTCCTTCCAGTCCAAGGTTTTTCAGGGTCTGAGTGCATTGCGCATCCGTTTCTTCAGGAGTAAAGCCCAAGTTCTTCAGTCCAAACTCAATCTCCTTCCTTACACTGTCGAGAAACAGCTGGTGATCCGGGTTCTGCCATACAAGACCGACAATCCTTGAGAGTTCGGCAATGGAGAGGTTCTTCGCATCAGCTCCATCGACAATGACCCTTCCATGCTGCGGTCGAAGAAGACCATTCATATGTTTGACCAGTGTTGTCTTGCCCGCTCCGTTGGTGCCCATGATAGCAACGCATTCGCCTTTTTCTATCTGAAGAGACACTCCTTGGAGGGCGGTATAGATGCCATCATAGGCGAAATGAACGTCCTCTATCATTATCATCGACGCTTCGCCTCCCCGACAAGCAATGCGAGCTCTTCCCCAGTTAAAGGTACTCGACTTAGCTCAATACCCTTTGCTTGGAGTCGCTTGTAGACCTGAGTTGCCTTAGGAATACCTACTCCAATCTCACTTGAGATATCCATTGATAGGACGTCCCGTGGAATGCCATCAGCTATAATCTGACCTTTATCCATCAGAATGATTCTAGATGCATCCTTTGCTACAAGATCTAGTCTATGCTCAACGAGAATGACAGTCATCCCGTTCCGCTTGTTGAGATTAGCAATAATATCTAGGATCAACTCCGCGCTTCTTGGGTCCAGGTTTGATGTGGGCTCATCTGCTACTAGCACCTTTGGTTTTAGCGCAAGAGTAGCACCCATGGCAACACGTTGCTGCTCGCCGCCGCTCATTTCGTGAGGATGTTTCTCACGAAGATGTTCAAGATTGAGTAGATCAATGATTTCTTCAA
This sequence comes from Candidatus Thorarchaeota archaeon, assembly GCA_029856425.1. Taxonomy (GTDB): domain Archaea; phylum Asgardarchaeota; class Thorarchaeia; order Thorarchaeales; family Thorarchaeaceae; genus SMTZ1-83. The sequence goes on along the minus strand of JAHQWZ010000189.1, from coordinate 1,768 downwards.
CTCGTTGTCTGACCTCTTCAGGCACGACTCCAAGATTCTCCGGACCAAACGCAAGCTCCTTTTCCACATTCAAAGTGACTAGCTGGTTAGCTGGATTCTGAAAGACGAGGCCAACTGTTGATGCCAACTTAGCTACAGTTGCATCTCTAGTATTTTGACCATCGATGAACACGTTTCCTGCAATGTATCCTCTATGAAAGTGTGGTACAAGTCCATTTGCTGTTCGACAAAGCGTTGTCTTTCCACACCCAGATGGCCCGGTGATGACTACATATTCACCTTCGTTGACAGATGCACTGACCTTGCGAAGAGCAAGAGAGTCAGCTCCCAGATACTTGAAACTGAAATCTGCAAACTCTACCAAGGCCATGGATATATACCTCCTAGCCCAATCGCTCTCTTGCATTTCTTTCTATTGCCAATTGGAGAAGCTCAATTGCCTTGGAAATGCCTTCTCCTCTATTCCTCGTCCCATTCGCTCCTGCAGCGTTGGCATGACCCCCTCCCTCGCCACCTATTATCTCACCGATAGGCTCCATAACGTCAGTCCCGAGATTTACACCAGTTTCAGAAGAAAACTCGCGGGTACTCCGCGAACTGAATCTAACAACACCCTTTGATGGCTTTCCTGATACGATCGTTACATCAGCCCCAATCTCAATCAATGCCCTGCATGCACTTGCTTCATAAGCTCCAATCTTTGATGTGACAACTATCCAATCGTTCATATTATGTATCTGCAGCCGTCCTGCAGCCTTTAGTCTAGCGATCCTCTCTGACCTGTCAGGCTTTATAACCAGCGACCTAACACAGGAGTCATAGTCAGCACCAGTATCTATGAGTTTCACTGCCACAAGAAAGGAGTCACGTCCTGAGTTAAAGAAGCGGCGAGTATCAAATAGCATACCTGTAAGAAGTAGATTGGCCATGAGGGATGAGATGGGGACTTTTTGATCTTCATATAGGCCAATAACAATCTCGCACGTGGAAGAGGCATTGCTATCTACTATCTGATGCTCTGCAATTGATGACAGATCAGGATTGACTTCATGGTGGTCAATAACGATGGTTCTTGCTGGTTCTGCAAGAAGCGTTCGCACCCGAGAACCCAGCTGAAATGCACTATTTGTGTCAAGTATGATGACAAGGTCATGAACATCCTCAGAAAAATCCGAAATGGTAATATCCGGCGAGAAATGACTTAACACCTGATTGGCCAAACGACTCACATCATCACAGACAAGGGTGGGTTTGCCCTCCGGACGCAGTGCCAAGTATAGAGCTCTCATCGCAATCATCGAACATACTGCGTCAGGATCGGCATTCTGATGACCTAAGAATAATGGATTTGATGATTCAGCGAGAAGAGACCTTAGGTTCAATCAGTCTTCATCTCCTTCAGACGCTTCTCCAACCACTCTGTACCAAATTTAGTTGCAGCATCCAGAATCTCATCAAGCTGATGCCCTGTGTCATAGCTTTGTTCCAAATCAAGCTGAACATCAACACTGAGCTCTTCATCGAGTTCAAGAATGCAACTCACAGAAATCTCCGCTATACTCTTCTTGGGAACCTTCCCGAGTATGAAATTGGTTATCTCGTCCTCACATTCCTCTGCCAGATTCTCTATCTGCTGGTCATTGAGACAGGGCAATCCAATCTCGGTGGGTGTAGGACTCATATGATTCACTGAACCTTTAGGTTGCGTTTGGAAATATCAAGCTGAATTTTCTTTGTCAGCTGTTCAATCTCTTTCCTATCCTTTTCA
>JAHQWZ010000188.1 GCA_029856425.1 Candidatus Thorarchaeota archaeon | reverse complement strand
TCTTTGAGTTCCGAAGGTCAGCATACGTAAGGTCGGGTATGAACACACCCTTCTCTCGCAGCTCGCCCAAGAGATTGTTCAGTACGGTCCATCCAGCACGAAGGCCATGAATCGTGACCATGAGTTTCACTCCTTTAGCATCTCTTCAATCTGTTCCAGGAAGCTATGCTCCCGCCACCACCTAAGGTCGCGTGCTCCCGTGGGGCATATGGCCGTGCAAGCTCCACAGCCTTCACATGCCATCTCGTTGGTCACACTCTTTTTGACTCCAGGTTCGACCTCAACCATCGAAACAGCATCATAGGGACATATTTCGGAGTAATGACAAAGATCACAACCCACACACAACTCCTCATCAACATCTGCGGTGAGAAGTTCAATCTTCACAGTCCCGAGGTTAAGAGGAGCAGTAGCCTCGCTGGCGGCACCCCTTGCTTGATTTATGGAGTCGGCAACGTTTTTCGCAAAGGTGGTCCCGAGGAATACGCCTGGTACAGTTGTTTCTACAGGTCTGAACTTCATATGCATCTCAAGTAGAAACCCATCAGGTCCACGATTGATTCCCATTGCTCTTACAAGCTCATTGACATCGTGCGGTGCTTCGAGTCCAACAGCTAGCACCACCATGTCGGTCTTAATTTTGAAAGTTTCCTGGGATAGGGTGTCATAGATGGTGACTATCGCCTCATCGCCTTCAGGAGCCTTCTCAACAGTCACTGGATTTTCTCGCACCCACCTTAGATAGGTAACGCCCTTCTGTCGGTTCTCTCGCCACATTTCTTCCATTCCGTTTGCAAAAGGTCGAATATGCTCCTTGTATGCTGAGAATATCTTGATGTCTGGGTACAGCTCCTTCAGCTCATGTTGTACTGCTATGACTGCAGAGCAGCAGACCCGTGAACAATGCCGATTTCCCTCTCCAGGTGTCTGTCTTGATCCTACGCAATGAATGAATACTGGATTCTTGGGAGGTTTCTTCAACTCACCTTTCTTCAACATCTTCTCAAGATCGAGAGTTGTCATGACCCCTGGGACCTCTCCCCATCCAAATTCTCCTTGTTTCGGTTCGTACGTTTCAGTTCCCACAGCAATTACCATTGTTCCAATTGTACAGGATTCTGCTTCACCAGTTTCTGTGTTCTCTACTGTGATGACGTAGTTTCCATATGTTCCATCTCTCTTGACAACCTTGGTGTTGAGTAGTACTTTGATTCTTTCAGCTTTCTCAACCTGTCCCCTGAGGCTGTCTACTAGCTCTTGAGCAGAATTCATTTCTGGGAATAAAGTGTGAAGTTCGTTGAGTCTCCCGCCCAAGGTTCCCTGCTTCTCTACTAGGAACACATCAAAGCCTTTTCTTGCGATGTCTAGGGCCGCGGTCATTCCAGAAACCCCGCCGCCAACAACCATAACAGCCCTGGTGACGTTGACCTCCTTAAGCGGCACAATCTCGTTGTTCACAGCCTTGGCAATTGCACTCCTTATCATGTCTTGCGCTTTTTCCTGAAGGATGTCTGGTGGAGCTCTGGCATTTACGAGCGTAAGCTGCTCTCTTAATCCTACAGGACCTACAAGATAGTAGCCTGAGAGCCCTGCAGCCTCCAAAGCACTACGGAATGTCTGCTCATGTTGCAGCGGCGAACATGATCCAACAACGACACGGTTAAGCCTGTGTTCTAGAATTGCATCCGTGACCAGTTGCTGCCCAGGATCACTGCACATGAAGATGTAGTCCGTTGAATAGGCAACATTGGGCAGGTCCTTAGCCCAATCAGCCAGCCCTGGAGAGTCTATGACATCCCCAATGATTCCGCCACAGTGGCATATGAAAACCCCAACTCTCGGCTCCTCGCCTGTTTCCAGTGGTGGAGGCTTCTCCACCTCTGGTGGCGACGGAATAGGAAGAATAGAGTGTGCGGCCATAGCTGCACCCTTTCCCTCATTCACCGAATCCGTTCCGTCCTTTGGACCGTGAGCGCATCCCGCAACATAGATGCCTGGGCGAGTGGTTTCTAGCGCTGAAACATTGGGATGAAGCTCCTTCACATAGCCGGTCTCCTCCATATCGATCTTCAGAATCTTGGCCAGTTCCTCTGTGCCTTGACTTGGTCTGAAGCTCGAGTTGAGGACAACCATCGATATGTTCTCCAACTCGATGATCTCACCAGTATTGGTATCCTCCATCTTGACGAAGAGGTCATGGGTATCGATGTCCTCGGATATCTCAGCTATCCTTCCCCTAATGAACTTGATACCATGATTATGCTCAGTGTCCCACAGAAACTCCTCCAAAGCCTTTCCTGCGGTCCTCATGTCCATGTAGGTGTAGATGATCTCGCAATGGTCCTCTGGATAATGCATTCGTGTGACCTGCGCCAGCTTGCAGCCGAATGAGCAGCACACTCTATTACAGTGGCTGCTGTAACCCTGGATGTTCTCACGTACATCCCTGCTGCCCACACAGTTGACGAACAGTATCTTCTCCGGTTCCTTCCCATCTGATGGGCGAACCATGTGTGCATCAGTAGGTCCAGTGGGATGGGTCTGTCGGTCATACTCCAGACTGGTCAGAACATTAGGGAAGATGCCATAGCCATATTCTCCATAGTCTAATGGTTTGTATTCCTCAATCCCAGTGGCCATTATTATTGAACCTACATTGAGATCGTACAACTTGTCTTCGTCGTCGTAGAAGATGCAGTCGTTTGGACAGACAGCTGCACATGTTCCACAGCCTATGCATGAGTCTCTGTCAATTGCTGCAACGAGAGGAATCTGCTGAGGGAAGTTCATGTAGATTGCCTTTCGCAAAGACAGACCAAAGTCATACTCGTTTGGAACTTCAACTGGACAGTTTTGGATACATGATTGGCAACCTGTGCATGTATCCTCATTGACATAGCGTGCTTTCTTCCGTACAGTCACTGAGAAATTACCCTTTGAACCACTCACTCTCTCAACAGTTGAGAGTGCGTGAATTGTGATGTTTGGATGTTTTCCTACAAAGGAAGTGAGCGGCGTCATTACACATGCGGAACATTCGAGTGCGGGGAAGATTTTGTAGATTGCTACGTAATTTCCACCAATGTTGACTGTCCTCTCAATGATGTGCGCATGATGACCGCCCTCTGCGAGAGCGAGTGCTGCACTAATCCCTGCCATGCCGCCTCCAATGATGAGGACATCTGTTGGCTTAGTTGGAGCCTTTGATTTCTTAGCTGAAGTACTGGCCATCTTGGAGTCTCCAAGCTGCGGTTGTACTGGGGGCCTCAGGGGACTGGTGATATAACCTTTCTGTCATGGACCAATGATTATCTCTTGCACTCATCACAGAGCACATAGACATCCAAGCGCTGCCCTACAGGCTCAACATTCATCTCCGCGAGAATACGTGACCAGAGTTCTCGAATGCCCTCGGACTCGAAGTCTTGTATCTTGCTGCATTTCTGACAAATAATGTTGACATGGACTGAGGTATTTGAGTCAAACCTTGATGAACTACCACTAAACCGCATCTCTTGGACAAGTCCCAGGTCAATGAGCATGTCCATTGTTTGATAGATTGTATTCAAGCTAATTGCAGGATGCTTTTTCACTATCTCAGAATGAATATGTTCAGCAGTAGGGTGTTCCTTACTCGAAAGAACGTAATTGCAGATTGCAAGTCGCTGTGGTGTGACCTTATACCCACTATCCCGCAAGATGGAGATGAGTTGGTCATCGGTCATCGTCATTTCTGTTTCACTTCTTACTATCTGGACATGCTTCTCTTTTAATTCCTAACCATATGACAAAACGGTTAAATATAACCATTACTAGTTAGTAACAAATACGATTTGTAACATCATTATCTAGATAATATACTAGAGGGATGTGTAATCATATGACAAAGCAAAAGAAAATGACAACTGCATCAGGAATCCCCGTTGCAGACAATCAGAATTCTCTTACTGCAGGAGAGAGAGGGCCAGTACTGCTGCAAGACTTTCATCTTCTTGAGAAATTAGCTCACTTCAATCGAGAGCGCATACCAGAGAGAGTAGTACATGCTAAAGGTGCAGGTGCTTTTGGTACTTTGACTATCACACATGACATAACAAAATACACCAAGGCAAAGATATTCTCGAAAGTTGGAAAGAAGACAGATCTCGTCATACGTCTTTCGACTGTGGCAGGAGAGAGAGGCTCAGCGGATACCGTCCGTGACGTTCGTGGATTTGCAATCAAGTTCTATACTGAGGAGGGTAACTGGGATCTTGTTGGGAATAATACTCCTGTCTTCTTCATCCGTGATCCCTTGAAATTTCCCGACTTCATTCATACGCAAAAACGTGTCCCGCAAACGAATCTCAAGTCTAATGAGATGCAGTGGGACTTCTGGTCATTAGTACCAGAATCCTTGCATCAAGTGACGATCCTCTTCTCAGATCGAGGAACACCAAAAGGATTTGCCCATATTAACGGCTATGGAAGTCATACCTACAGTTTCATCAACGACAAGGATGAACGATTCTGGGTGAAGTTTCATTTCAAGACTGCTCAAGGCATAGAGAATTTCTCTGCAGAGGAAGCAGCTAGGTTGACGGCTGAAGACCCTGATTGGGCCACAAGAGACCTCTTTGATCGGATCGAACGAGGAGATTATCCCAAGTGGAACTTCAAAGTGCAAATTATGCCGGAAGAGGAAGCCACTGACTACCGTTGGAATCCATTCGACCTCACGAAGGTATGGCCTCA
>JAHQWZ010000187.1 GCA_029856425.1 Candidatus Thorarchaeota archaeon | reverse complement strand
AGTTGCAGCACATGCTCTTATGGCCGCAATTGAGGGAGCTGCGCTCAACGTTCGTATCAACCTTGGAAACATAAAAGACAAGACCTTTGTCAAGAAGACATCTGATGATGTCGAAACGATTCTGGGCGATGGAAGGAAACTCAAGGCTGAAGTCTTGGAGATTGTTGAAGCAAGGATGAAGGAACTCGCTCAGGGCAGTTGATCTTGTCCCCAACCGCCAACCTTTAGTGTAGTCACATGTGACCATTTTTGTTACATGGGTGGTCAATGTGCGACTGGTTACAATATACGGCGATGTCTTCGCTGAAAGAGTGCTTGGCAATCTCATCAACTTTAAGACCTTCTGTGATGGGTGCGCTCCGACTTGTGGTGATTGCAGGGTTGGATACGGCACTTATGTGGGTGACATCGTCGGGATGCATCGTGTAGACGCACCTGCCTCTCAGATGTTCGATGACCCAATGCAGATGCTTGAGGGGCTAGAACTACAGCAGTGTGATATCCTTCTCCTAATTGGTGTTCACCATGACCTCATTGCCTCAGCTGATGTGTTGGCACAGAGGACTGCGGCTAAGGCCGTCATCGCTCCCATCGAAGATACAAAATGGTTGCCACCTGGTCTTCGAGAACAGGTGAAAGAGTCCCTTGATGCAATAGGCGTAGAGTCTGCTTTTCCAAAGCCATTCTGTACTCTCACACATGGGCATGGCAAAATGATTGACGAGTTCATGGACCGGTACCGGCTTGGAATGCCTACTTTTGATGCCACTGTCAAGAATGGGAGAATCAGTGAGATTGCTGTGATGAGGTCTTCACCATGCGGATGTGCTTGGTTTGTTGCACAGAAAGTCAAAGGTCATGATGTTTCTGATGCTGAGGGCCTCTTCGATGTCATAGCCAAAGCGCATCATGCCTATCCTTGTACAGGTGCAATGACGGTTGACAGAGAGCTTGGAGATGCTCCACTCCATATCGCAGGCTACAATCATAGATACGCAGTCTGCGATGCAATTGGTATTGACTGTAGAGGCGAGGAGCCAAAGCACCCTTTGGCGAAATAGTTCATTCCTCTATGATTTCTGCTCCAGAGCCAATTCTAACAAGATATGGCTTTCCGCCTGCATCTCTTATCGCATTTGCCACTTCTTTTTCTCTTCTAGGTGCTAGAGCAAGCATCGTACCGCCTCCGCCACTGCCGTTAATCTTGCAGCCTAGAGCTCCCGCAGACTTTGCGGCTAGAATCATGTACTCGATTTTACGAGTGGACCGTTTCAGCCCAAATCGAAGCAAGTCATGATGAATGTCAAGCAATAGGCCCACCTCATTGGGGTCTGGATGCTCGTTTGTTAGCAGATTAAATGCTCTTTGTGTGAGATCTCTGTTGTGAAGAGTGGTTTCAGCCATGCTCCGTGCTTCAGTCATCACCTGTGGCGATAGATTAGTGATTGCTGATGCTGATGTTGTTCTCTGGTTGAACTCAGGGATTATTTCGGAAATGGCTTGATACTCCTTTTCGATTACTGACCTGATTTTCTTGAGATCCGCGACTGTGTCCTCCTTCTTCTCGAGAGAGTCGCCTATCACTAAACCCTCAATATTCGCCGGTAGATGGATTGTCCTGTACTCTGCACCAAGGTCGACATGAATAATGCCGCCATATGCTGAGGAGAAATGATCCATCATCCCTCCGCTCTCCCCGAACTCCTCGACCTCCGCCTTGTAAGCCATTTGGGCAATTTCATGGGGCTGAAGGGATTTTTCGCTCATTCGTGCAAAGGCAAGGATTGCAGCTACTGTCAATGCTGAGGAACTGGAAAGACCTGCTGATATCGGAATGTTTCCTGTAACTTCTAGGTCCCATCCATTCTTTGGATTCATTCCTTTTCTTTTTGTGACGTTGAACGCGCTTCTAAGATAGTCCCTGTTGTGCCTGTAGATTAAGTCCTCATCATCAATATTGAAGGAGTCTTCCTCCTCAAGGTCTAAATAGATCACATTGACGTTGCGGTCCTCGCGCTGTGAACATTGAATGCAGATAGCGAGGTCTATAGCAGCGGGAATAACATCAAGTCCAAGATAGTCACTATGCTCTCCAAAGAGGCAGACTCTTCCTGGAGCTCTTACTGAGAATCTCTTCATCTTCTGATCCTCCTACTCGTTCTGGGGCTATGTTACTCACGGGTCCATGCCATATAGGCATTGGCCAGACATGCGCCAATCAGTAATAGGCAAAAAATTGGAAGAGCGAGCGTTAGAGTCACTTTGTAGTGTCCGATGCAAATCATATCGCTTTCCCAATGGTGGATGGAAATTGGAACGCCCGTGTCTTTATCTAGACACGCGTCCCAGCCGTGCCCAAAATCAATGTACCAGTTTCTATATCCGAAGAAGAAGGATTCTTGGTCAATCCATGAGTAGAATGTATTGCTATCAGCACCGTGTGCTACATCTGATGCAAGGTCGTCAGGAAATAGGTCATCTATGAAGCTCCAACCTCCCACAGGCAGTATAGCCCTTGAAATCATCTCTGAAATGGTTGTGGATGAGGAAGAATAGAAACCCTCTGAATGGTCATCTGCAAATTCAGTGCCATTAGCAAGGGTGCAAAGCACCTTTTGGCTACTGACAACTTCAACGAGTCCTTCTTCACTATCCAATGATGATATGTTCGGTAATGTGGTTATGACTACATGTATCCGAGTACTGCTGAATGTCATGAAGGGCACGGGATTGCTTTCGTTGTTCATCGAGCCTTCCACTTCAATATCAAAATAGAAATCGTCCCCAATATCAACTCCCCATCGAAATCGAATTGGCTCTGGTGATGGAAGTGAAAGCATCACTGCGACTGCGATAATAGAGGAGATTAGAATCACTAGAATCCCTGACGCCACGACTCTTCTCAAATTGGTTCATCAATCAGAAGATGAGCCATCTTTTATGCCATTCGTGAAGCGCTATCGAGCAGTAGGAACGAGGATGCCTTAGTTTTCAGGTATTACTCGGTAATTTGTATAACTTCAAACCAAACAGATTTGCGTGTGTTGCGAAATGCAATCATCTCCGCTGCGCCCTTGATAAACAGAGATTAGGTTCCCACTAACCGGGTGCAGCGGAGAACACGGCCAATTAGATGATCTATGGACTAATTCTGAACTGCTCTATTTTGCTTCAAGTGCCAACTTGATTGCGGTATCAAAGTCTTCTGGAGTCACACCTGGTGATTCAAGTGACTGTTTCTCATAGACTCCCTTGATTCTCTCTAGAACCTCCTCAGTGCCTACCTTTGCGCCGATAAGAGCCATCTCGATGTCCGAAATTGCGTCCTGGGGGTAAATGAAGAAGTCGCCGCTGATAACGATGTCTTTTATCTTGTTGTCAACATCCTCAACTGTCACTCTCATAAGTCCACCAGGCGCCTTGTGGTTCACAGCGCCAATAGATGAAGATGCAGAAATTTTGACAGTCCTTGCATCAAGCCTGCCTCCAGAACGCCAGTGAAGCCATTCATCTGACACGTATTTTGGCTTAAGCTCGTTCATCCGAGTCCGTTCCCACTCTGTCATTTCACCTGGTACAAGCTTGATATCAAGAATCTTTTCGAACTGGTGAATTAGGTCTTTCTTTACCGCTTCCCTATTGAACGTCTTTCCTGTTTCTCTCTCAATCGTACTAAGTCTCTCGCGGAGTCCCTTGGCAATCTTGTCACGGAACTTCTCATCTGGCACTTTGAGAACCTTGACCATCATGTCATAATTGAATGTGAAAATGATGTTGCCAGTAAGAATCCTCGCATCTCCAACATCTCCTGCTCCATTTCCAGAGATCTTCCTGCCTTCCACTTGGATGTCATTTACGGGCTTGAACTCTGCATCGATGCCAAGATTCCTGTAAGCTTGAACTGGTGGCTCGAGAAACTTGCGGTAGTATGCATCAATGTTCCTCACGGATGCCGGACTATCCACTCTGTGGATTAACTGATAGAACATCTGCCCTTCATCTAGATAGACTCCACCGCCACCTATCACACGGCGCGTGACGAAGATATCGTTTTCTCGGCAGAAGGCCAAGTCTATGTCCTTCTCTATCTCCTGGAAATACCCAAGACTGACCAGGGGCTTTGCTGGCCAGCAGATAATGAGTGTGTTCTCCGACTCCCCTTCAGTAATACCCTGCGCAATCATATCATAGATAATCTGGGTCTCAATTGGCTCAATGGGTCCTATATCGAGAAGCCTCCATGTTTCAAGCGTCATGATTTCGCAACCAAATCTTGGCTCTAATAATCGCTTCGGTATCACAACAGCATTCATCCCAACCATTAAATCTCAATATATCTGAGCTTTCTATGATGTGAATGATTGAGGCTATTGGGCTGACAAAGATGTTTAGCGAGTTCACTGCTGTGAATGAGCTGAGCTTTGCTGTCGCAACAGGAGAGATATACGGACTTCTTGGACCTAACGGCTCGGGCAAGTCCACAACCATGCGAATGCTCCTTGGACTACTAAAACCAACTTCTGGCACGGCAAGAATCATGGGTCATGATATTGAGAAGGAGATTGTAGCAGCAAAACGGATCATGGGTTATGTCCCTGAAGAGCCAGTGCTTCCTGAAAGGCTCACTGGATGGGAATATGTCAATTATGTGAGTGACATTTGGCGCATAGAGCGAGGTCCAGAACGTGAGGAAGAGATAGATGAGATTCTCACTCTGCTGGATATCAAAGATGCTAGTGATGACCTAATCGAAACCTACTCCAAAGGAATG
>JAHQWZ010000186.1 GCA_029856425.1 Candidatus Thorarchaeota archaeon | reverse complement strand
TGCAACAGATTCTGAAAATTGGATATTGGGAGTAGTTCCCAAGACATTCGATATTCGATCGATAACCTCCTCAGTTTCTTGACCATATCCAATAATGGCGATAAGTAGGAATTTTCGTGATTTGACAGTCAGCTTCTTATGAAGGTCTGCTAAAGCATCAATCTCTTCTGGTCGAAGTATAATAATCGCTCCCCGGTGCCCGCGCATGAAGGTTTGAATGAGTCCTGGAAATCTTTCCGATGTCGGCAATGCCCACAATTGGAGTACTGCTTCTCTACCATCATAAAGCCTACTTCTTGAAACACCAATTCCAACTCCAGCGGTTGCATGCAGCTGATATGCAACAGAGCCACCTGAAGCAATATTGAGAAATCCTGCCTGCAAAGCCGTATTTGCTCCAAGAACCAAGGCCTTGAACATGACTCTCGAATGTTCAGAGGTTTCATTCAACGGACGATTCACGCATTCTATTTCCCAAATCCAGAAAAATAGCTATGGGTCATGGATGGTTTGACTAATTCTTATTCTAATACGGCAAAATGCTGTGAATGCAGTAAGAAGTCGACTATCATGCGAAGTTCACACGCAATAAGCGTCTTCGAAAAAGATTCTGTCAGAAGATTGCAGGGGATTCTGCGGACTTCTCCTGGAACATCAGGGAGTCAATGATGGGAAGAAGAGGTGCTCATGATACCTTAGGTCTGAGGGTAACCTTATTCAGTTGTGTGATTCAATAAACCTTCGATTAAGATGGTGAAGGTCTATAGAGCATCCAAAGCTACTCTCAAGGGCCGAGCAGGCTATGGCGTCAAATATGTTGCAGACCTAGATTTCGGGAAACCAATTGAGAGCGCAGGATTCATTCTCGTCAAAATTCCATCCCAAATGAAAACAACCCCTCATGCTCATGGAAGACTCGAAGAAGCTTTTGTAATCCTGAATCCCACTAAGATGGGAGTGAATGAAACATATTATGATCTAGATGAGGGAGATGTCGTCGTAGTCGAACCTGGTGAGTGGCACTGGTTTGAAACTCCCAAAGGTGAGAATGTCAATATAATCGCCGTAAAATTGCCAAATCTGAAGGATGATAAGATAGAAACGGATTGATACATTCAATAGTCTTCTTCTTCATAGTCTCTGAACAGTGTGTCTAGACGTTCTCGCAGAGTCTGATTACGCGATGGTGGTACTGACCTTTCCAAAATCCCATTGAGATCTCGCCAGTCCTCATGGCGCTTCTTTCTTCCAAAGACGCCTGCAAGAGTTATGATGATATAAGCTGCGATGCCAACAATATACAGCTCCATCCTCGAATCAAATACTGATGACATTATTGCCAAGGCAACAACCACAATTCCTCCCACGATCATGGTATTTATGAAGCAGTCACATCTTATTTCCATTACAGTAGGTCCAATGAGGAAATCATCTGGATCAGACCCGGGCGCACGATTGAGGATATAATTGAACCAGGATGCAATTAGAACTCCAATGACTATGCCTAGCGCCACTACTTGGTCCAACGTATTCACATCCTAATTGTATTGACTATGCTTCAGATTCGGGTTCTGCTATTTTGAGCCAGCTGAAACCATATTCCCCTTCATAGGAAATCTCTGAATCCTCACCAGGAGTTATGAGAAGCATAACAGCGTATTCTTTTGCTACTTCTGGTGCTGCATTGGATAGGCTGAACTTGCCTCGGGTCAACGCCACTTTATGGCCTGTCTTCAAGTTTCCGAGTTCAGGCTGGTTCATTATATCTATGCCAACCCTGACTTGAAGCTGCTCGTTTCTCACAACAAGTGTTTCATTACCTTCTATAGTTTCCAGTGAAAGAACATCCATCCAACTTCGAATCGCCTCGGGCAGTTCCTCCAAATCTACAGCCTCTTCAGTCGTCATATCTTCGATGGGAGGAATATTGCCCTGGATTTCATTGAGGATTGGCGTAATATTTGTGGTGTCCCAATCTTTTTTCACAAACATCTTCAGAGCATGCTCTGCAATTTTCTCAAGAGCTGGCTTGAACCTATCGTGTGATGAAGAGGATATCTTGTATAACATGAGGAAGGAGGCAAGGGCTCCTTCTTCTTTACCATAGGCTACGCCGATTTTGTATGAAGTCACAACTAGCTGCCATGCATTGTCATGCTCATCGAAATGAATGGCATACTTGGCGATGTCACTCAAAAGTGCAAGAGTAGCTGATGGATATTGGAGCTTGCTTTTTGTGAGAGAAAAGCCACCCATGAACTCTCTGAGCACCTGCATGATGACATAGAGCCCCTCTGATGTTTCGATCATGTCCTCAAGGCCTACTCTTCGAATCATGCTATCATAGAGCGAATAATAGTAGTCTATCTCGTCATAGTCCTCACGAATCATGGCAAGGACAATGCGGACAAAAAATACACTTGCCTTGAGTTCATTGTTGGATACGCCAGCGAACATTAGGAGTCTGAATGCCTCATCCGAAATAGACAGGGCATCCTTAATGCCTTCTTTGGTTCCTCGATAAAGATGACATATCATCTCTAAATAATAGAGAAACAGTGTCAAGTCTGATGCATGTTGCACAAGTTTCGAATGTGTATCCTCGTCGTTTGTGAGGGTTGATACAATGAGAAGGCGCTCAATCTCGTTCTGAATGGCGTCGATTTCAAGAGCTAATGTGTTGTACTTGCCTGCTCTGAAATCTTCGAACATCGTGGGGATGCCAGCCTTGATATCTTCAAGGAAGTCAAGAATGAAGAGCGGTTGTCCCCTGGACAGCTGTCTATCTAGTCCTTCTGCTGGCGCTTTGACTGCTCTGAGCACGCGTAATGCATGTTCCTCTATCAGCCTGATTCTTGTGACTGGATCATAGGCTTCTCGACGGGCGATACTGTATCTCACTTCCTCGCCATATATCCTCTCACGCAACACGGCAAGCTTCTTTTTCAGCTGCTCATCGTCGATGGATTCCATAAGCTCCAACACGAATGCTGAGCCAACTAGACCATCTACATTTACCTTGATGTCCTGAATTGTATTCAGTAGCTTCAGATCACTAGTAACAATCTTTGCCTTCTTGATGCGCATCGCTGCTAATATGAGGGACATATCATTCGGCTGTGGCAGAGCAGTGTCTGGTTTCTTGATACTCTCCATCAGTTCTTTGATGTCTTTTGAGAGAGTTTCATCAATCTGGACTACCTTTTCTGCCTCTCTTCTCAGGTACCATCTAAGTTCCTGAAAGATCTGGCGTGTGACCCAGAGTTCCATTCCAGCCTTCTCAGCAGCCTCTTTTACAATGAAGACATCTTTCGGTCGATCGCTGAAACCGCTTATGAAGAAGTTTGCATCCAGATATACGCGCATCTAATCTGACTCCATGACTTGCCATCCCAAGAAGAGCGGGGACTCCCTCGACTGCGAATGCTTGTCGTCTGGTTTGATTTTCGACTTACATTAAGGTCTTTCGCTGGGGATGTAACTTGGATGACCAGAACCATGCACGGAAAAACATTGCGCTATGTCGCTAGAGATCAATATCCTCGATACCATTCTCTTCTGCGTAACTCATCACTTGTTCTACAGAGGAGAATCTTGCGGCAGCAATTGTCCTTGTTTTTTTAATCCAAAGGAAACCTATTCAGGAGTGAGAATTGTTGAAACGCCCAGAAACCTCTTAATAAAAAGCGCGTTGGTCATACCTGTAGGAACGCCCACGGGCGTCTAATGTTTCTTTAACCTTTCCGCTGTCTAAAATATGGGAAGTATTATATCAGCGATTTGTCATCGGTTGCAAGTTCGCTGGGCGGCCGAAAAGGAGGAGATTGGTCGCGTGCACCCACCAGCGGTTGTTGGATGCATGATTCGCTGGTGGAGCCACCACGATATAATCGTGAGAAACCTTGCACCTCTCTTCTCGGTTTGCCAAGAGAGGAGGCGCACGGGCAAATGAACCGGAGACTGTTGAGAGTCAAACTGTTATCTCTTGTTTTTGTGACAATAATGCTTGTTGGATATATTCCGCAGGCTGTGTGGGCTGGACAGGTCTTGCAGCAAGAAGAGCCCCTGTTTCGAGACCCATTGGCTAAGTACGATATCGACCCTGTGTATATAATCTATGATCCAACAAACGATCTAATGAAGGGAATAGCTGAAAATGTTCACGAAGTTTTGGATTTTCGGCTTCAGCAAATTGCAATGACACCTATCACAGACTGGAGAAGTCTAGAACTTAAGCTAAGAGAAGAACCGTGGATAGCTATCTACGCCCTCAGTTCGCATTTGGAGGGTGTACAATTCCCAGAAATGAACGTGACTTGGGCTCAGTTCTATGAATTGCTCTCTAACCATAGGGCAACTCAGCACATTGTGGGAATGGGCAATACACTGTCTTTGGAGCCTCACATTGCGGAGGCTGATGCCAATATTCGCACGAGCGAGGCGGAACAAGTAGATGGTCTTCTTCTCGCCTTCTATGACATGTGGACATTGCACGAAGCGATTTCAACTCGATCCCATGTGAGTAGTGATTATGAGAATGCTGCTGGAGATCTTCGAACCATAGCTCTGCAAATCTATGGTGACAACTTCAATATGTTCTTTGAGAGAAGCATAGAGCCAATAGACCCAGTTGGTGAGATAGATAGAGATGATCTGAATAAGCGAACTGAAGAGATGTGGGCTAGACATGCGCCTACGATTGAGCCCGCATATTACCAGATGGATGAAGAAGGAAAGCTACTTGAGCAACAGATTTTAGAGAAGGCAAAAAAAAACCATATACGGATTCTCGGTCCTAATTGTAT
>JAHQWZ010000185.1 GCA_029856425.1 Candidatus Thorarchaeota archaeon | reverse complement strand
ACTCTATCATTCTATCCCATTTGGCCAACTATTCCGATTCAGTTTGGACTCGTGATGTTTGGTCTCAGCTCTGTCCGACTAATGCAAAGAGCCATTCCTGCCGACGTAGTCGAAGCTGAGCGAAGCCAAAAACCTGCACGCAAGTTCATGATGATTATGGTGCCCCTGTGGGTCATGGATGGTATCAGTCCATTATTGGGCACATTTATGCTAACCATCGGGCTGCAGCCCCAACATCTCTATCTGACAGCAGCAGTTGGTGGAGTGGTTGCCTGCATTGCGGTCCTTCTAGGAATTAGGGAATCACTAGCAGAAGAAATAATTGAGAAAGCAAGGCAAGGTCCAAGAATACCAATTCGAAGCCTAGGACGCAACTTTTGGATGTTTTCAGCTGGTATGCTAAGCTACTTCTTTTTCTATAGCTCCGCGATATCCTATCTTGGAGTACTTTGTGTTAACGAGTGGGGAGTCGACATCGTTGTGTATGGTGTTTCTTGGAGCGCATTTTCATTCACAAGTGCATTGATTATGTACTCGATGAGCGGTCTTGCAGACAGAAACCTGAGGACCGCTCTTATTGTCGCTGTTCTCGGTAATGGATTGACCTTCATAGGATTTGGCTTTGGCTCAGGTGCCTTATGGCTCATTATAATAAATATCATCTGGGCGTTTCCATTCATGATATGGCTGGGAACAGTTAGAAGTATCGTTGCAAGTACTGTCGCGGAGGAACTCAAAGGCCGAGCTTTTGGGACTTATGATATGGTCCTTGGACTGACTGCCATGCTTGCCACATCATTTGGAGCGCTTCTTTGGCAAATCACTGGGAGTCTAAGATTCGTATGGATTCTTGCAGGTTGTGGAATGATTCTTGTCACACTCGTTATTGGATTCGTACTAAGCAAAATTGAGATGAATGGTGGTCCAGTTCCTGAATAATAGGAGTTAATCCTCTTTTGGAGGCTCCAGGATTTTCTCAACATCACGGACTGTTGATAGGTCTCCTAAAAGGTGGCCTGCTTTTTCGGCCTTTGTCCTCAGATAACCCTCACTATACGTTGTTGGCTGAGTTATCAGAGGCACTCTTTCAACGATTCTCACTCCTGCCAACCTGAGCTGCTGTATCTTATTTGGATTATTTGTGAGCAACCGTATGGACTTCACTCGCAAGTTATGGAGGATATTAGCTGCGATTCTATAATCGCGCTCATCTGGCTTATGTCCAAGATGGATGTTTGCTTCGATTGTGTCATATCCTTGATCCTGGAGTGCATATGCACGAATCTTTTCGGTTAGACCAATGTTCCTCCCTTCCTGACGTAAGTAAAGCAAAACACCTTCTCCTTCTGCCTCAATTCTCTTGAGTGATTCAATCAGCTGATCCCTGCAGTCACATCTGAGGCTACCAATTGCATCACCAGTTAGACATTCTGAATGGACGCGCGTTAGGACTCCTTCTTTGTCAACGACGTTTCCTTTTGCAATGGCGGTGTGTTCCTTCTCATCACATGGGCTTACAAATCCAACGATTTGAAAATCACCAAAACGTGTTGGTAAGTCAGCCACTGCCATAAGCTGAACACTACAAACATCAAAAGCGTCGGCTAGTGCAGCGCTCTCTTCGATTAGCTGTTTTATTTTATTCTGCGGAATCTTCATTTCTAACCCGCCATTATTTTTGAGTCAGAATTCCCTCGACAGCGTGTTTAAGTTATACCTTCCGATAGTTCCTATGCAGGCGTACCTATAAATCGGGGCTTGTAATGAGGAATCATGGAGTTGGAGCAATGACTGGACCTCTAGAAGACATTTATTCGGAAATTCAGGATTGGTTAAAGGAAAACACGAAGAGATTTGCTTTCAAGAAATTGGAACGCGAAATCATCGCTAGCGGCGTTTGTGTGGAGTGCGGAGCATGTGTAGAGAACTGTCCTGTTGATGCACTCACGGGTGACTACTCCTCTGGTAAGTATGTTCCTACATTGACGGGTAAGTGTACCGCATGCGGAATTTGCTACGCTAATTGTCCCCGGACGTATTTCTATCGAGACACCTTGCTAGGGAATGTAAGGAGCGCCTGGAAAGCAAGAGCAGTTAATCGAAGCAAAGGCGCTCAGGATGGAGGTGCAGTGACGGCTATTCTGTCCAATATGCTTGATAGTGGACGTATTGACGCTGCCATAGTCGTTCAGAGTAGCCCGGATAAGGCATGGATGCCAATTGCGAAGATAGCCAAGACGGCAAAGGAGGTCAATGAGGCTTCAGGCTCCATGTACACACATGCACCGATTATGCAGGGGGTTGTCCAGGCATTGAATGAAGGGTCCAAGAAACTAGCAGTTGTCGGCACATCATGCAATATTGATGCCATCTACAAAATGGAAACTTCATCATCTGGACCAATAAAGAGAATTAAGGGAGCAGAAGCGATTCGATTTGGACTATTCTGTACGAAGTCATACGACTACCCTGGATTGACTAAGTTCCTCTTAGACCAAGGAATAGATGTTAGAGATGTGAAGCGCTTTGCGATCTCTGGTGGTATGATGATGATTGAGCATTCTGGTGGTGAAGCAGAATGGAAAGTTGGCGAATTGGAGGAGTTCTCCTCAAGCTCCTGTGCATACTGTCATGACATGAATAGCAAAAACGCTGACATTTCTTGTGGCAATGTCGGCTCAGAAGAGGGATGGACCACACTCCTGCTCATGACGGAGAGAGGAGAGAAAATCTTCAAGCAGGCTGTTAAGGCAAAGGTCATTGAAGCCGAACCCATTGAAGAGAAAGATATTCGAGAGATCGACAACCTAGCGCGATTCAAGGCCGCTCGATGGTACAAGATGAAATCTCATTAATAAAGAGGCCTCCAACCTCCATGTGCCGCAGATGAGCATGCAAGCAATGAGGAAGAACATTGTACTAACAGGTAGACCAGGCATTGGGAAAAGCACGCTGATCAGAAGAGTGATCCAGGCTCTCGATCCAGAGAGTGTGGGCGGGTTCTGGTCATCTGAAATTCGCGAAAATAATAGACGTGTTGGTTTTTCTCTCATCACATTATCCGGAGAAAGAGGAGTCTTGGCTCATGTCGACCTGAGGAGAGGACCTCGTGTGGGGAAATACTGTGTTAACATTGAAGATCTAGAGGCAATCGCAATCCCAGCTTTAGCTAGAGCACGTGTGCGAGGCCAAATCATTGTGATTGATGAGATTGCTTCAATGGAATTGTATTCACCTCAGTTCGCACCAGAGGTCAGAAGGTGTCTTGATATGGGCAGGGTCCTTGCGACACTTCAACAACGAAGGAGCGGGTTTCAGGACGAAGTTAGAACTCGAGAAGATATTTATCTGATAGAGGTCAAACTGGAGAATAGAGATACCCTTCCACAAGAGGTTTTGTCAAGACTTATCGGATGAAACTATCCTCTTCGAGTTCGGAAGTAAATTGACAGCACTACGAGTGTTGACAATACTCCGAGAACAGCAATGACTGCACTAATTGCAGGATCCAGACCGGGCTGTTTCATGGGTGTGATCTCATAGTGTAACCATCCAGTTTCAAAGACATTCCGCACGGATGAGTTGTCCACAGCAATCACTTTGAAATAAACCACAACATCATGGGAGAATTGTCCCAGATGACCGGAATAAAAGTCATTAGACTCTAAGGCCATCTCCACGACTTCTGTTTCAGTTTCATCCCCTGTGTGCCATTCAACCGTAATATTTCGAATACGGTTTATATCCCACGCATATGCTTGGATTGTGAGATTATTGGCAAAGGGAGTTGCATATGTCTGAATAGCCTGAACCTCATTCACCAGTGGTAAATGTGTGTCTGCCGTAACTGTCAGTTGAATAACAGCAAATGAGGTCTGGTTGAAGAAGTCCTTCAATGTTAGATTATACGAATATAAGCCCACATCAAGGTTATCGACGGAAATCGAGATGTTTTCCCCTCTCCAAGTTCCGTTTAGCAAGACCTCACCATCCCTGGTAAGGTTGTACGACCTAGGGTTTGTCTCTTCAGCAGCCCAGTTGAGTGAGTATCCCGTATAACCCTCTTCGTACTCAAATTCACTGATCGCGTCTATTATTGGAGCACGGATGTCCTCGTAGATCGTCACATTGATTGTGTTGTTCACTGTCCTATCATAGATATCGAAGAGAACTATCTGAAAGGTGTAGTTGCCCAAGAATAGGTAGTCAAGACCGTAGATAATCGAGCCTCCTTGTGGCTCCGAGAAGGTCCAGTCGGGTGTTGAAACATTCATCGGTGCATGGAGCGGCTGTGTAAGATTTCCGTATTGCGTGTTATTGTACAGAATCCAAACTGAGATGGAGTAGTTCTTTGGATTGCTATCATAGGCATCCCATTGAATCTCCTGGTCAACTGATCCAAACTCAAAATCGATGTTACCAGGATTAGTCACTGTTGGATCAGTAAGGTCCAAGACCACTGTGACATTGACGGAGCTTGTTGAGTTGAATCCGAGGGTGTCGTTTACGAATAGAGTGTAGATGTACCAATGAGTGGCATTGAGTCCATCAACATCGATAGTGATATTGTCACCATCCCAATCACCACTCATCATGACAGTGTCGTTGCTAGTTGGTTCGTTGGATTTTCGGGTGATGTTGTAGAAATCAGGATTGGACTCAGTTATATTCCATCTAATCTCATGTCCAAAACTCCCTTCTTCATAAGTGATGTTTTCAGGCTGTGCAATGATAGGCGCAGATTCATCGGGGATGACATGGACTATCACCACATCCCACGCAGATTCATCATCTTGGTTGAAGACTGT
>JAHQWZ010000184.1 GCA_029856425.1 Candidatus Thorarchaeota archaeon | reverse complement strand
ACATTCTTCCATCTCCACATGCCGCGCAATCATTGAAATTCTTGACAATGCATTGCTTAGCCTTTCTCTGCAGACAGTAGACGATAACTAGTCTGGCAGACGAACAAGATACTCCACTTTCCATTAATGCAAGGGCATAGAGCCCTGCTTGGAAGATGTCCTCATCCTTAGGCTTCTCCGGAAGATGTCTAGTGGGGAATTTGCGTTCAATAATAGCGTCAAGAATAGGCGCTTCCTCCCAATGTAGTACCGCGGCATCGAACCTCCCATTGAACCTGTGCCCCAAGGAAAAGACTTCCTGCTCATGGAATAGAAATGACTTGCTGGAGCTGGGCTTATTATATAGATTGAGAAACTGAGTAAGTGTCCATTCACATACCTGTGCCCTTCTAACCCGTCGTCTTGTCGTGTTGAGAAATCCATTGGTGTTCATATGGAGCAATGTAAGTACACCTCCCACGAACAAAACGAGTAGAATGGTGCTCAGAAAGGGATTCATCATTATCACCCCAGTACCCACAGAATTGCGGCGGCAACAATTACAATCACGATTAATGCCATCAAAAAGGGATGAGGCGTTTGAGTAACAATAGAATTCATTCCAATATCCTGATGAAGCTTTGATCCCTCTCTACAGGCAAAAGAGGATTTATCGCCTATTTTCTGTTTCAGATAGAAACGATACTCGCATTGGAACTGAATGCGAAGCTCAGACACATCTCGATACCTTCCCACTGTTCTATTTTTGGCGTCTTTCATTTCCACATCTGATAATTTGTGCTATGGCAGTCCTCAAAAGGAGCACAGTTCTCCAATTTAACCCCATGTGGGAAGGTAAAGGTGTCTGGCGAATGTTTTACACCCCCACCGCAATCATAGGAGCTTTACTTATATTCGTGTGACGTAAATCCTAGAATGTTAGACTTCACCAGCGGAGTCTGGGGAAACTCGAATGGGTGATATGATGTCTGAAGACTATGATGGAGCTACGGCTGGAAGAGTTCTCGTTTTTGACGCCAGCGAGAACGTGAAGTTTCCGGCACAATTCAAGGATGCCATGGGCACCAATAATGGTTTGATGGTGTTAGTACACAAGGACCGACTCATCAAGATCTTCCCGCTTGAAGATAAAGAAGTAAGCTTTCTGTCGGTCGAGATTAAGAAACTAACTAATGACTTCTTGACTCAGCTCTCACAGGTCTTCAAGTCAGCAGGCCTTGTTGATCTGTTATTCTCTACTGGTGTCTGCCTTCGGGGTACGAGATGCTTCTACGAGTGTTACTTCAATCCTGGGCAGCTTGCTAACACACTTGATGATCTGAGAAACCAACTTGCCTCACTCGAAGGCGTCAGCTACGTCCATATTGAGAATGTGCATTCATGATTTCTAATCAGTGAGTTGCTGAAGGGACATGCAGGACATAGTCATAGATCTAATACTTCAGGGATATCTAGGCTTATTCATCGTCTGCCTTGCAATCAATTTAATTCCTTTTATCAGCCCAAGCAACATGGTGTTAGCGGCGGTCGCCTATCTTTTCATGTTTCCTGGAGAGCACATCCTCATTGCAGCCATCATAATAGCAGTTCAGATTGGGATTGTGGTTGCCCTTGCTGCCACGGCTTCTAAGATCATTCTTTATTATGCAATGCGTGGGTCGCGCATCGTCTTGTCAGACAATATGCTTGCCAAAGTTGACGCAGAGCGTGAGAGAGTGAAGAAATGGGGAGCAATTGCTCTCTTTTTCTCAGCAGCCTCTCCCGTTCCAGACGATCCAATTGTGATTTATTGCGGGCTTACTGAATATAGTGTCCCTAAATTCTCTGCTAGCTATTATTTGGGGAAAGTAACAATCACCATTCCGGGTGCACTCATCGCTTCAGCTGTGAGTTCTCTCTTTGGTTCAATTCCTTCTGTCATTGGTTCCATCGCATTGACGGCCATCATACTAGGAATCATCTTCAAACGCAAGTCTGAGGAAGATGATCCAATACGTGAAGGAAGTACTGATACTGGTCTCTCAGAGCCAGATGTTCCCTGATTTAGCTGATGTCGGAACTCTTAAGAGCTTCATATCAAAGTACTGCTCCGTTCTGGTGATAAGATGGCTGGAAGAAGTACTGCAGAGATTAAGTGCGTGAAATGCAAGAATGTCTACGAATCTGATGTGATTGATCATATTGATCTTTCTGAGGACCGCGATCTTGTCAAGAACCTGAAGGCTGGAAAGGCAAATAGAGTTCAATGCCCCAAGTGCAAGAAGGTGGAGTACCTGGATCGAAGTGTTGTCATTAACTTTGAGCCTGATAATCTAATTGTTGTCTATGATCCTGCAGCCACAAAGAAATCTATCCGTGACGAACATGAGCGTGAGTACCAAGCTGTGATTGCCTTTAGCGAAACACTAGAAGAGGTTGGAGAGGAAACTGAATTCAAAGTCATTTCCAAACTTGAGGAGCTAAAGACACTTGTGGCTGAATACACCAAAGCACACGATTAATCTAGAGCTTCCTTTTTCCAAGGAGAAACTCCTCAACCCACCTCTCGGCACGGTACATTGTAGTAGGTGTAGGAGGCATCTTAAAACCATATGCTGAGACTGATTCTAGAGATCCCCCGATCTCTCTTTTGAGGGCTAGCTTTGCGCCTCGAATCGCATCCATCAATATTGGTCCAGCATTTGGTCCATCAGTGACTTCCATTCTAATGTCAATCTTGATTGGTGCTCCCCCAAACTGACGACCATAGATATAGAAGTATGACTCCCTGCTGTTATCCATAAATGGCACAAAATCAGAAGAGCCTGCCACAAGTGGTGCATCGTAGGGCAGGTCTTGGCTGATAGCGCCGCTCTTGACACCTCGTTTCCTCATACGCCCACGGTAGTGAGAGTCTAATGACTCGGCGCCCCCTCCGACATCCAATTGATAGCTCTTGTCTACTCTCACTCCACGTGCAACAAGGAGCTGGAGGAGGTTTCTGTGAAGTACCGTTGAACCGAGTTGGTCTTGGAGATCATCTCCAATGAGAGGCAATCCTTTCTCTTCGAACTTGTTACTCCATTCCTTGTCGGAGGCTATAGGAATAGGTGCGCCATTGATGAAAGCACATCCCGCTTCCAAACTGGCTTCCGCGTAGAATTTAGTGGCTTCTTCAGCAGATCCTGGTAGGAGATTGATTACAATCTCAGTACCGGAATCTTGAAGAACCCTCACGACATCGGAATCAGTAGCACTGGAAACCTTCACCAATGCCTTTAGCATGTCATCTACACCATCGTAGATTGGTCCTTTCTCTACCTTTACGCCTGTCTTAGGAACGTCCGCAAATCGAAGAACATTGTTGGGTTCTGCAAATACTGCATCAGATAGGTCTGCACCCACCTTGCTTTCAGCTACGTCGAATGCAGCAACAAACTTGATGTCCTTGATATGAAAGCCAGCAAAGTCCGGGTGGCTCAAGCCTACCAGGTCATCACTCGCTTTTGCATCCTTATAGTATTCTACGCCTTGGACTAGAGCGCTCGCGCAGTTGCCTACACCAACTATTGCTACTTTTATCCCATTCATTAATCGCACCTTTGATTACTAAGTATAGGCTGAGACCGCTCTTCGACAGTGCACTTTTAAAGTTTTATGACCATATAATAGTGCGCTAATGAGACCTGTGAGACCTCAGGGTTGTTTCGTAGAGAAGAAATGCTTATGTTGATAGGATGCATACTTACAATTCGGACGACTGGCTGAAGCCTGTTGCTCCTCACATATGAAAAAAGTGTGTGACCGGGTTCAACGCCTTTCCGAATGTCCTCCTGTAGGGAGATTCGGCTCTCACCTAGTGTTCAGAGAACGGCGCTTGGCCTTGTGGTTTGGAGCACCACTACTCACGTTCAAATTGAGAGGGTGGACCTCAAATGCCCTTCGGGGCACCAAGTCTTTGGCTCCGGCCAGCGTCCCCATTCTATTCATAGTAATTTTCTCTGGAGTAGGTATTGATTTCACAAGCTATCAGCCAGTAAATCTACAATGTCTGCAACGCCAATTGAACTACCTTCTTGTCGAGCTCCTTCCTCCAGATTATTTACACAGAATGGACATGCAGTGGCTAAGACATCCGCTCCGGTTTCTAGAGCCTGTCTAATTCTGTCAGCCCCAATACGTTTCGCCAGGTCAGGATCATAAGATCGAACCCCTCCGCCTGAGCCGCAACAAAGAGCGGCTGCCCTCTTGGTTTCCATCTCGACTAACTCAATGCCCGGGATCGCTCTTAGGATTTCGCGAGGTGCTTCATAGATTCCTAGTTCTCTGCCAAGATGACAGGGGTCGTGATATGTGACCTTTCTCTTCTCTCCAAGCCCTCGAAAGTCCAAGTCGCCATTTCTGATGATTTCCGCAGCAAATTCGACTATGTGTATTACTTCAGGAAGCTCGATGCCAAACCGTTCTGGGAAGTCTGTCTTCAAGGTATTAAGACAGCCAGGGCAGGAAACTACTATGCGCTCTGCACCCGCCTGATCAAAGGCGATCTTAATTCTCTCAGCGTTTTCTTTGGCTGATTCGACCTTTCCTGTTCTGATCATTACTGAGCCACAGCACGGCTCTTCTTCTAACACTCCGAAGTCTTGCGCCGCCGCCTTCAGGATCTTTGCAGTGGAGATAGCGATTGTGGGGAGTCGCATTCCAGCTGTACATCCAGTATAGTAGATTATTGACGCCTTTGTTGGGACATCAAATCCGACTTCCTCTACCCAATTTCTCCTTATGCTGTTGTCATCTTCATAGGGATTGAGATGTGTTACAATCCTCTTA
>JAHQWZ010000183.1 GCA_029856425.1 Candidatus Thorarchaeota archaeon | reverse complement strand
GCTCGGTTTCAGGCATGTCCAGATTGCAAGCAATGCCATAAGGATTGGCAAGAGCAAGGAGTATTTCCAAGAACTCAGGGATGCAGGACTTTCTACAGTGTATATGCAGTTCGACGGCATTACACCAGAACCCTACATCGAAGCACGCGGCTCAAACCTGCTTCCTGTAAAGAAGCAGGCTATTCAGAATGCTCGAGAGATTGGAATGGAATCTCTTGTTCTGGTACCCACCGTAGTTCGCGGAGTTAATGAAGACCAACTAGGCGGCATAATTGAGTTTGCAGTAGAGAACCGTGATGTCATTCGTTGTGTCAACTTCCAGCCTGTGAGTATAACCGGCCGGATTGATCATGACTCCCGCACAAAGATGCGAATTACTATTCCTGATTGCATACATCTCATTGAAGAACAGACTGGAGGGAAGATCCCTATTGATGCATGGTATCCCGTTCCAGCTATGATGCCTGTTGGCAGAGCACTTGGTCTGATGAAAGGCACACCAGAGCTTGAGCTAAGTACCCACTTCGCCTGCGGAATGGCTACTTTTATCTACATCAACGAGGATGGAGATTATGAACCAATCACAAATTTGATTGATGTCACCAAATTCCTTGTCCTACTCGAGGACATATCGAACCTCTTTGCTGAGGAGAAAAGAGGCGCTAGTGCACGGGCAAAGGCAAAGCTTGCAGCTGGCGCTAGGCATATCAAGAGAAAGGGAATCATCAAGGACCTGCTCTCTGCTTTTCTCAATCGAGGTGACTACGAGTCTCTTGCGAAGTTCATGCGTAGGATTATCATGATTGGTATGATGCACTTCCAAGATCCATACAATTTGGATCTGGAACGAATTCAGCACTGTGACGTGAACTATGCCGCACCTGATGGTCGAATCATTCCTTTCTGCACGATGAACACCATCCACAGGTCCAGACTGGAGGACAAGTTCGCTCAACCAATTGACGAATGGCGAAGTAAGCATAAGCCGATTCAGGTTGAAGAAGATAGTATATCTAAGCCCTATAAAGGCGAATAAGAATTAGGTGTAGGGGAGATTTCTCCCCTTCATTCTCTATATTTCAGGAATGATTAAATGAGGATCCTTTATTTTCACTCTCTAACTTTAACAAAGTGATATAATATAGACCCATTTGTACGGTCTACTTAGGAAAATTGTACCTGATGGGCGTGCTGATGAGAACACGATTCTGTATCTGGATGTGAGGAAGGAGAACTCCTCTTGGATTTGCTTATCTGACTGGCTTTGGCGCCAACAGATGTTGGTGACTGCTTCGTGAATGGAGGTCTAGCTTCTGCAGACAGCAAATTGAGAAACGGCGATTTTATGGGTCTGATTCCTTTTGCAATGGTTCTGATTGACGGTGGTATTCTCATCATGCATTGGAAAGAGTGAGGAATATAGAACAGACGCCATTTTATAGCGCTTTAATAGTACTTTAAGAGAACAGCTATCATCCGCCAAACAAAACTTTAATAAGATAGCTCATCTTTAGGCTTTGAAAGCGGTGGGGTGTGTGGGAAAATAGCCATCGCTACAATTGATGCAAGGCGAGCATGTGGGCTAGTTTTTCGTTACATGCCCTCAATTACGAAACTCCCCCCTCCTACCACGATTTCCCGCGTGCTCGCCACCTTTTACTTCTCAAGTCTTCACATATTCACAGGATAAAATCCTTAATTAGCGTCCGAAACCTTTCGAAGTCGGATGTTCAGTATGAATCAGCAGCGCGAGCTCAAATTATTCCAGGTTGATGTCTTCACAGACATTCCTTACGGTGGAAATCCCGCGGCAGTTATTCTTGCTCCTGAGAGTCTAAAGGAGGATCAGATGGAAAAGATTGCAAAAGAGATGAATGTCCGAGAGACTGTTTTCGTTTTGAAGTCAAAAGTAGCTAACCACCGTTTCAGATACATGACACCCCTAGGAGAGATTGATTTCTCAGGTCATACAACAATAGCGGCTTTCCATGCCCTTATTCATGAAGGCCTCGTTGAAATCTATAGGGATGAAACGATGGTGAGTTTTGAAACAAAAGCCGGTCTGTTACAGGCTGATATTGTCAAGAATGAAACTACGCGATTGCACGAGGTGCAAATAACCCATCAAAAACCACAATTCCTTGACACATACGATCCAGCTGACTTCAGCGAGGCTCTAGGAATCACTCTAGGGGACATAGACAGATTGGTTCCTATGCAGACAGTGACAACAGGAATTCCCATTCTAGTTGTCCCTATCTCCACATTGAAAGCTCTTAAGAAAGTTAATTGTAATTGGAATGAATTGATTAGGTTGCAGAAAGGCTCTGACTTTAGTTCAATCTGTGTCTTTACAAAGCAAACACAAGAGGAAACTTCAGATGCTCAGGTTAGGCACTTTGCTCCTTCTTTTGGTGTGAATGAAGATGCAGTGAGTGGGGCCGCAGCTGCATGTGTGGCCAGCTATATGATTAGATACGGCATAATGGACGTTTCTGTTCCCGTCACTAGCATTGTGGTTGAACAGGGGTATACCGTGGGCCGCCCAGGTAAAGCTTACGTCGAGGTTAGAGGCGATAAAGAGAACATCGATTTGGTAAAGGTGAGCGGTACAGGCGTTGTAGTAATGAAAGGGACATTCTACATATAGCTAAATCCGATACTGCTTCGCTGCAAAGCCTTATCTTAGCTTTACTTCGGTCTAAGCCAAGTGAAAATCTATGCTTGACCTCATGAGCAGAGCTATCGAAAGCATTTCTGATGGGAAAGTGACATTCGCAGATATCCGTCAAGAATCACGTGTAGGCACGCAGCTGGTTGTTGTCAATGGAGCACTCAGGAGCTTCAATTGTACAAACAGAGCTGGTACCGTTGCTCGGGTTCTAGTTGGCGAGTGCTGGGGCCAGGCGTCAACAACCCAAGAAGTGACGAAGGACCGCTTGGAACTAATTCTTTCTGAAGCCACGAAGATGGCTAAAGCATGTGCCCAATACTCCAGAAAGGACATCGATCTCTCCGATGTTAATTCAGAGCAGAAATCAGTCTGGTTGCCTGTCAAGGAGGACCCAGAAGATGTTTCGACAGAGGAGAAGATCGATTTTGTGATGGACGTTGACAAAGGCTTGAGGATTGATGACAGAATTGTCAATACAAACAGTAGCTACCAAGACGGGAAACTACTCATCAGGCTAGTCAATACAGAAGGAGCAAAGCTTGAGTGGGATGAGCTACGAATTCGAGTTTTCGTTTATCCAGTTGCCAGGGAGGGCGATAGGATGCATTATGACTATAATGTCGTTGGTGGACAAACTGGATACGAGCTCATTAGAAAAGTAGACACAAACGAGTTTAGTGCAAAGCCTGCGCAAGGCGCCCTAGATTTGTTATCAGCAGAAAAACCACCCTCTGGTAAGATGACCATTATAATGGATGGCGATTTATCAGGAATTGTAGCTCATGAGGTCTGCGGTCATGGGAGTGAAGCTGATGAGGTAGTTAAGGAGCGCTCTTTCCTAACAGGCATGGTCGGGAAGAGGGTCGGTTCCGATTTGGTCACAATGATTGATGATGGAACTCTACCGGGCAAGTTGGGCTCTTATCCATATGATTCGGAAGGCACCCCTGCCTCAAAGACATTCATCATTGAAGATGGGATATTCAGAGGCTATATGCATACATTGGAAACTGCTGCAATTATGGGTATGAAACCCACAGGGAATGGACGAGCCCAGGACTATAACCGCAGAGTTTTCGCTCGAATGAGCAACACATTCTTTGGACCAGGCGACTGGTCAGCTGATGAGATAATCTCTGATACCAAAGATGGCCTTTATGTGATAAAGCCCACGAGTGGTATGGAAGATGTGGTTGGAGGCGGAGTGCAGGTGAGTTGTCTGAAGGGCTATATCATCAAGAATGGTGAGAAAAAGCAGCTCGTGAGAGGAAATGCATTAGCAGGCAAAGTACTCGACATTCTAGCTACTGTGGATGCAGTAAGCAAGGAAATGGATTTTTCTGGAGGTACTTGCGGGAAGGGTGAAGAGGACTTCGTGTCTGTGACCAGCGGTGGACCCCATATGCGTGCTGAACTCATTGTTGGAGGTGGCTAGTATGAATCTCAAAGACACAGCCAATAAACTGGTGTCTCTTTCAGAGAGTGTAGGTGCATCTCAATCAGAAGCCTATGTCATCCATACCACAACATCTAGTATCTATATTGACGATAACATCCCCAAAATTGCAGATATGAAGGAAGAGATTGGAGTAGGGCTCAAATTTATCATCGGCAAGAGGATTAGCCTCACGAGTTCAACCCTGCTTTCAGAAACTGAGAAGGATGTTGTTGAACGTGCCAAGAACATGGCAAAGGTGTCATCTGAGGATACCAAGTTCGTTTCTCTTCCTGATCCCAAGCGACCATCAGGATCCCCTGACAGATTCTATGATAAAGCAACTGGCGAGGCCAACAGCGATTTACTAATCGAGAAGACAAAGACCCTTGTTGAATCAGTGGTTGACAAGAACGTGAGTGTACCAAGCGGAGTTCTGCGAGCAAGTTCTATTGACTTTCATGTTGCGAATTCACTAGGAGCAGATGCAGAATCGAAATCTACCATGGTCTTTGGCTACTTCACAGCGAAAGCAGAGAATTCCGACTCGGTTGGTGAAGGCGTGCAACGCTGCTGGTCACGGAATATCAATGACCTTGACTTCGCCAGAGTTGGTGCTAAGCTCAAGAATCAGGCTTTGGATGTCATTAGAGCTGAAGGCTTTAAGGAAAAATGGAATGACACAGTAGCAGTGTTGACGCCCAGTGAAGGAGGTGAGATGCTTGCCAGTCTCATTGGGTTTGCA